>JBMORS010000076.1:0-1901 GCA_049319925.1 Patescibacteria group bacterium
TTGCATAATAAGGGCAAGGTCGTTTCTACAAAATTTAGAAGACCTTTTACTTTATTGTATTATGAAGCTCATTTAAATAAGTATGATGCCGCAGCGCGAGAAAGATTTTTAAAGACGGGGTGGGGAAAGGGTTGGTTAAAAAGAACCTTGAGTAATTATTTAAAGATAAAAAGTTAGGAGGATAAATAGAAAATTTAGTTGAATTCTGTTAATATAAGTTAATAAGTGGTTTTAGACGGAGCGTGCGGGAGTAGTTCAGCAGTAGAATGCTTCCTTGCCAAGGAAGAGGTCGCGGGTGCGAATCCCGTCTCCCGCTCCAAACTAAAGAGCTTCACCTTAGGGTGAAGTTTTTTAGTTTTTGGTAAATGATTTAGGGATTCGCAGGGCGCGAGATAGCGAAGCGGAAGGCAGGCAAGCGAGCGCAGCCTGCTTGAGTGTAGCGCCCCGGCTCCGAGACGGATGCGAGGAGGAATCCCGTCTCCCGCTCCAGCTTTCGCTAAAGCTTCAGCTGGCTAACGCCAGATAATGCAGAAGGTTTAACGGAAAATGGAATTAGCTCTACATGAAAGTTGCCCGACGTAGCCTTAGCCAAGTCGGGCTTAGTTGTTTTTAATTTGACGGTTAGTATTTTTGAGTTGTTTATTATAAGATTTATATAATAGTAATTTATTGAAGGGAGGAGCCATTATATGTATTATGTATATATTTTGCAGAGTGTAAATTTTTTAAAGCAACGTTATGTTGGATATTCAGTTAATCTAAAAAAGAGATTAAAGGATCATAATAGCGGTTACTCTAAACATACGGACAAATTTAGACCATGGATATTGTTGAGTTATTTTGCGTTCAATAGCAAACTAACGGCTAAGAGATTTGAATATTATCTTAAGACAGGTTCAGGTAGAGCTTTTATTAAAAATCATTTAGTGTAATTTATATGGAACATAAAGAATTGTTAGCCGCTCAGATAAAAAGAGTTAAGCAAATGCATCATGATGGTACCGATGAAAAAGATTGGCATAATCTTTTAGCTGGTGGTTATTTGCGCGATTTAGTTTACGGTGCTAATGACGGCATTATTACCACTTTTGCTGTGGTGGCCGGTGTGGCCGGGGCGGAGTTATCGGCGACTATTGTTTTGGTAATGGGGGCAGCTAATTTGTTGGCTGATGGTTTTTCTATGTCCAGCGGAAATTATCTTAGTGAAAAATCTAATCGCGAATATGTGACTTCGGAACTAAAAAAAGAAGAGTGGGAAATAGAACATTTACCTGAAGAGGAAAAAAAAGAAATAAGAGAAATTTATCAAGCTAAGGGTTTAAGTGGGCAAGTTTTGGAAGAGGTTGTTAAAACCATTACGGCTGATAAAAAACTTTGGGCCAAAGAAATGTTGATAAACGAGTTAGGGCTTTTGCCTAATGAGGAAAAAGTTAAACCTTTAGCTACAGCTAGTGTTACTTTTGTGGCTTTTGTGGTAGCGGGCACCGTACCTTTGTTGCCTTATATTTTTAAGTTTCCAGTATATACCTCTTTTGTTTGGGCAATTGTTTTTACTGGCTTAGCTTTGTTTGTGGTGGGTAGTTTGCGAGCTTTATTAACCGAAAAAAAGTGGTGGTTGTCGGGTTTAGAAATGTTGATAATTGGGGCCATGGCCGCCAGCGTGGCTTATATAGTGGGGGCTTTTTTGGCTGGTTTGGTTTAATATAATTTGATTGTTTTACCCTTGCCATAACTTAGGCTCAGTGATATGATTTTTTTGTTAATTATCAGGGGCGAGTGGTGGAATTGGTATACACGACAGACTTAAAATCTGTTGGCCGTACAGGCCTTGAGGGTTCGAGTCCCTCCTCGCCCAAATAAAGTATCTCGTACTAAGGTGCGGGATATTTTATTTTTACCAG
>JBMORS010000077.1:0-1850 GCA_049319925.1 Patescibacteria group bacterium
CACGGTTATAATCATAAGCTACTTGAGCCTGAGTGCGAGCGTAATCGTAAACTCTTATCTCATCAATTTTTCCTTTAAAAAACTCTGAACTGCCGGCAGAAGAACCTATATAATTAGTCGCTGATGAAGATACTATAGTTCCTGTTTTACTCTCTGTAGTAGTTTTTAATATACCGTCAATATACATTTTTTTAATTGCACCGTCGTAAGTAACTTCCACATGATGCCATTTACCATCTGTAAAATAACTAGCAGTTATAGGAACGTCCAACTCAGAATAACTAATCGAAGTTGCTAAACCAAAAGACAATATTGTGCCTGAATCCTGAAAAGATAACAACCAATCTGGTGTACCACCTGTTTGTTGTCTCATTATTTCATAATATGCGCTAGATGTAATATCAGTCGGTTGTATCCAAGCAGAAACAGTCATACCAGATTTACCGTTTAAAACTGACTGTAACGTCGGTGTAGAAACAGTATGCGGTGAGCCAGTAAACTTTAAAGATGAACCAAATTTACCCGCCGTCCAGGTTGGAGAATTAACAAAAGATCCATTTAATCCATTCCCACTGGAATCTACTGCCGTAGTACCTGTATTATCATCCAACTTCCACCAAGCCACTGGCGCGTTGCCAGTATTGCCTGGCTCAACTCCGCTACCCAAAGCCGCGGCCGCGCCTTGGTTATAATCTTTTTTAACATCACTGGCTGTTAAAGCATAGCTGTACATTTTTACTTCATCTATCAAACCGGAAAAGAATCCGGCAATAACACCCCGAGCGCCAATATAACTATTAGTTAAAGCGCCATTACCCAAAACGCCGGATGGCGCGCTATTGGTATTATCCAGTTGCCCATCAATATAAACTTTAATGTTATTACCATAATCAAAAGCACAAGTGACGTGATGCCAATTAGTATCAGTAATCGTGACATTAGAATCCACATACTGACTAGCCGTACCGTTCCAATAATTACAACGAACTTTATCGTTAGATAGAATCATTATAGTACTTTCATCACCATCACTATCCACCACGTATTCTTGTGTGGCCGTACGCGTTCTTTTAAGCCAAGTACTTAAAGTAAGTTGATTCGGCCCAGTACTGCCCAAGGGCGAAGCAATAGTTACCACACTGCTAGTACCATTAAAACTTAAAGCTTTACTTTGTTTGCCGCTGGTTGTCCAAGTAGCATTACTAATATTGCCATTAGCTCCACCGGTTATAGAATTATAAGCCGTACTACCCTGGCCTTCGTCTAGCCGCCACCAGTTAACAGATTTTCCCTGGCCAGAATTCATATCTTCTAAAATCTGCCGGGGTGTGCGGGCGTAGTTGTAAATTTTTACGTCGTCAACTGTTACATTATTCGCATTGGAACCAGATCTACTACCTATAACAAATTTAGTAAAACCTGATTCCGTATTAGTACAGGCACCCGAAGCCACCAAAACACCATTCTTATATAAATAATTATTAGTGCCATTCCACACGCCAACAAAATGGGTCCAAGTGTTTTGACTGTAAGAAATGTTTAAATTACAACCATTACCTACATAAAATCTCATAGTCGTTGAAGTTCCTTCAAACGAAGGCGAAGAAGCCGAGACAGTGCCGTCTCCTTCTAAAAATATCCCTGTATCATTATCAGTTTCGTTTGATTTAAACCACATCTGAATAGTTCCATTAGGCAGATTGGTAGACCAGGGTATATTTATATAATCATTAATACCATCAAACTTCACACTTTGACCTTTTTTACCAACTTGCCAAGTTGGTCCACCCGTTAAAGTACCATTAAAACCATTACCACTAGAATCGTAAGCTGTGGTGCCAGTATTTTCA
>JBMORS010000078.1:0-1801 GCA_049319925.1 Patescibacteria group bacterium
TTTAACCGGAACAGGCTGCTGTAAAGATTCAGCTTTGGCTTCGTTAATCGTTTCAGCCGCCAAATTAACTATTAATTTTATGGAATTTAAAGCGTCGTCATTAGCCGGAATAGCATGATCAACTAAGCTGGGATTGGTATTGGTATCCACCAAAGCCACCACCGGCACCTTAACCTTATGAGCTTCCCGAATAGCATTCTTGCCCTCGCGAGTGCCTACTAAAAAAATTACTTGAGGCAATTTTCTCATAGTACGAATACCACTAATGGCCGCTTCTAATTTTTTAAAATCCCGATCTCTTTCCAGTTGTTCCTTTTTGGAATACTTTTCCCATAAACCATTATTTTTTTCCTGTTCCAGTTTTTCCAAACGATTAATTAGTCGGGAAATAACGCCAAAATTAGTGAAAACACCACCCAACCAACGTTCCACTATATAAGGCATACCGGTCTGACTAGCCGCTTCTTTAACGGCTTCATTGGCTTGTTTTTTCAAACTAACAAACAAAACAGTACCACCGGCTGCTACTATATCGTGCAAAACTTTCAAAGCCTCAGTAAGCTGCTGGCTGGTTTTTTCCAAATCCAAAATATGGATATCGTGCCGGACAGTATAAATAAAATTCTTCATCTTAGGATGCCATTTGGCCTTTTGGTGGCCAAAGTGGACACCGGCTTTAAGCATATCCAGAAGTGATGGTATTTTAGGCATAAAAAAATAGATTCCTTTACCCTGCCGGCTTATTTGCTGGCAAGCTACTGCCGGTTACTTTAAATGGCTGATAAAAACCCGAGCAAAATGCTAACGGATTCAAGGAATCAGCCAAATAACAGGCATGATTGATTAAGTGACAGAATTATAAACCTTTTTTGTTTTTTTGGCAAGACTTTAACTTTTTTGTAACAGCCCTTGCCAAAAGACCACTAACATGTTACACTTGGCCACACTATGAAAACTGATATTCACCCCAAATACTACCCTAAAGCCAAAGTAGTCTGCGCTTGTGGCCATACTTTTACGGTAGGCTCCTCGGTGGAAGAAATCCACGTGGAAATTTGTTCCAATTGCCATCCTTTCTATACTGGCAAACAAAAAATTCTAGATAGTGCCGGCCGGGTTGATCGTTTTAAAAAAAGAACAGCCCGTACCAAGGAAGTAACTGGCAAAAAACTTACGACCAAAAGCAAGGGTAAAACTTCTTAAGGAACTTTAACGACTACCCCACCGGCTTAATTTATAATTAAGCTAATCTACGGGGTAGTTTTTATTTGCCCAAAAAGTTTTTATAAACAATAATAACTATATGGATATCCCCTGGCATTTAGCCAAAAATAAAACTAAACTCGACGAATTGGCTAATGAACTCCAAAAGCCGGAAATTTTTAACGACCAGTCAAAACTAGCCGAACTTAATCGCGCTTATACCGAAGTCAAAGAAATTGATGAATTGGGTAATAAATTGGCCCAATTGAATGAGCAGCTTGTCCATTTGCAAAATAATTTACAAAACGAGAAAGATGATGAACTTAAAAATCTAGCGGCTGAAGAATTAGAAACTGTTACAAAACAAATAGCCATTATTGAAACGGACTTAACTGAATTATTAGAACCCCAGGATCCGCTGGATGCCAAAAATACCATAGTGGAAATAAGAGCTGGTACTGGCGGTGATGAAGCGGCCTTATTTGCCGCTGAGATATTCCGTCTTTATAGCCGATTTGCCGAAAGAAAAAACTGGCATAGCCAAATAGTTTCAGCTAATCGTAATGAACTAGGCGGCTACAAGGAAATAATTTTCGAA
>JBMORS010000079.1:0-1787 GCA_049319925.1 Patescibacteria group bacterium
GAAACAAGGCCCAGGCCAGGAAGATTTTATTAACCCCGAAAAATATTTCAGCGATGATGGCAATATTGCCGTAAGTAATCCGGCTGGGCAAATCAAACTTAAAAAAATTGGCAGTAACTACGCCTCTGATGGCTGGCTAATTTCCTCCACTTTTGATGCTGGAGCCGCCGCCAATCCAGCTACTATTTCCTGGCAACCAGGCGACCAACCCCCTTTAGCCGGCAGTCAACCTATAAAAATGCAACTGGCCAGCAACAACGATCAAACTACCTGGAATTTTGTTGGACCAGATGGCACAGCCAACACCTACTACACGGCCAGCAATCAAACTATTGGCGACCACCACGCCGATAATCGTTATTTACGTTACAAAATTTACTTAAGCACCAACGACACTTCGGTCACCCCTAATTTATCAGATATCAGTTTAACTTACGCCTCCGCCTGCATTCCACCTGGCCAATCTTTCTTTACTAAATTAACTAGCGCCACTTATGATTTAGAAGTTTCTTTAGCTGGCTACCAAACTTATACCAGCCAAGTAGACCTTTCGCCCGATTGGACAAAACTAGAAATTAATCTACTACCTAACTGATATGTCGCTTATTTTTTCCCAACACAAACCTCTGGGTTTTACCGTATTGGAATCTATCTTAGCGCTCGGTATAGTAGCTTTGATTTTTTTGTCCTTAGGTACTCTGGCTACTTCAGTAATTAGAGCCAGCCAAGATATGAACCGCAGTCTATTGTCTTATGACCAAGCCCGCCTAGCTATTAACAAACTAACTACTGAATTAAGACGAACATCTGTTTCTTCTTTAGGTAGCTATCCTTTGGCTGAAACCGAAACAACAGCCCTAACTTTTTATGCCAATCTGGATCAAGATAGTGATAAAGAAAAAATACGTTATTTTGTAGAAGGAACAACTTTAAAACGTTCAGTTACCAAACCATCAGGCTCCCCTTTAAGCTATCAAACTGGTTCAACTATTACTGACGAACTAGTTTATAATTTAACCAACCCCACGGCTATTTTTTCTTATTACGATAATTCTTACGATGGACAAAGCTCACCTCTAACGCCACCTATCAACACCAATTTAGTCCGTTTAATAAAAATAAATTTAACAGTTGACGCCACGCCTAATTTATCACCCCTGCCTTACGCTGTCTCTACTCAAGTTAATCTTAGAAATCTCAAAGATAATTTATGATTTACCACTCGGCTAACAATTGCAAAAAACTACCAACCGGCGACGTTATTCTATTTGCTTTATTTTTTGGTGCCATCGGTTTAATAATTTTGGGTGGTTTTGTTAATTGGAGTTTAGGTGTCAGTCGCCTAAGCCGAGCTCAACTTAATAGTGAAAAAGCTTTTCAATTGGCCGAAGCCGGACTTAATTATTACCGCTGGCATTTGGCCCATACTCCCCAGGACTTTCAAGACGGCACTGGCCAGCCTGGACCTTATATCCATGAATTCAAAGATTTAAACGGCAACTTATTAGGTTATTTTAGTTTAACTATTACGCCGCCGGCCGTAGGCTCCACGTTGGTAATAGTCGATTCTACTGGCTATACCACCTTAAACTCTAAACAAAAAAGAACTCTGCGCGGTCAATTTGCTAGACCCAGTTTAGCTCGCTTTGCTATTGTAGCCAACAGCGATATGCGTTTTGGAGAAGGTACGGTAGTAACCGGACCGCTGCACAGTAACGGTGGCATTCGTTTTGACGGCCGGGCCGAAAATTTAGTAACCAGCTCCAAATCAACCTACGATGATCCCG
>JBMORS010000080.1:0-13589 GCA_049319925.1 Patescibacteria group bacterium
TAGTATCCTTGGCTGTTACCAAAGTGTGTTCACCAGTTTTATAAAATAAACCTAAAACCGTAACATGCAAATTTAAGTTAATCCTTAATTGCATTTTCTCCTCCGTTACTTATGCCTATTTGTAATATAACCTCTTCTCCGGTTGGAAAAATTTTTCCGCAAGGATAGGACAGGTTGCTGATGGGCTGGTTGTTGATTATTTTTTTTAAAATTTTATGAGCTGTCGGCCTGATTTCGTCGTTGGCTTGGCCGGGGAATAGAATTTCGTCGGTAAAAGTATTGTCGGGTAGTTGCCAATAGAGTTTTTTAGCGCCCCTTTTTAGCCGGCAGGAAATTTCGGAACGAGGACTTTTTTTAAGCAAAATTATGAAATCTTTATCTTGCCAGTTAGTAGGTGTAATGGTTTTTGAACCAGCATTCCATTGGCCTAAGCCCATTATTCGGTTAATGGTTTCAGTTTCCATGGCTAGTACCTTATTTTTTTAAAGAAATATTTTTGTGGCCCTATCTTAAGGCTAAACCAGTCTTTCAGTCAAACCAAAGGCTTGACGTTTAACAAGGCTTAAGGTAAAAATATGATAATTAAAAAACACCTTTAGAAGTGGTGGCAAGAAAATCTATATAGGCGAGACCTAGCTAAAAGCCAAATCGACCGTATATTATGATTTCCCATGCTTGTCGTGCCACCGCTCCTAAAGGTGTTTATTTTTTAATTTAAGCCTGTTTTTAAGAGCAGGCTAGGGTTAACCACAAGTCAGGTTAACAGGCCATACTAGCACAGCTAGCAATTCTTGTCAAGGGCCTAAGGGGAATGGTAGTCTTAAGTAGTATGAAATTAGATAATACCAAAGCGCGCGTAATAGCAGCTGATGAACAGACCGATGATAAACAGCTAGATACTCAATTAAGACCTAAAACTTTACAAGAGTATATTGGTCAGGAGCAGGTTAAGGCTAATCTGCATATTTTTTTAGAAGCCGCCAGAAGGCGCAAAGAACCGATTGAGCATGTTTTGCTTTATGGTCCGCCAGGCTTAGGAAAAACTACCTTAGCTCATATTATTGCCCGCGAAATGTCAGCCGGCATTAGGGTAACTTCTGGTCCGGCCATAGAACGGGCCGGGGATTTAGCGGCCATTTTAACCAATCTGGAAGCGGGTGATGTTTTATTCATTGATGAAATACACCGTCTTAACAAAGTAATAGAAGAAGTGCTTTATCCGGCCATGGAAGAATCAGCTTTGGATTTAGTTATTGGCAAAGGCCCTTCGGCCCGGACTTTGCGCCTAGATTTACCCAAATTTACTTTAATCGGTGCCACTACTCAGTACCACCTTATCTCCGGTCCCTTGCGCAATCGGTTCGGTGCGACCTATCGGCTTAATTTTTATGAACCTAAAGAAGTAGTACAGATAGTGGAGCGGGCAGCCAGATTGCTTAATCTGGTATTACAACCAGGCGCCGCCGAAGTAATAGCTTTGCGTTCTCGGGCCACTCCCAGAATAGCCAATCGATTGTTAAAGAGAGTGCGGGATTTTGCCCAGGTTAAAAGTGATGGGACTATTACCAAGGATTTGGCTGTACAAGCTTTGGACCAGATGGCTGTTGATCCTTTGGGGTTAGACGATTTAGACCGGCAGATTTTGCGTATTATTATAGAAAAATTCAAAGGTGGACCGGTTGGACTTAATTCCATTGCTGCGGCTTTAAGCGAGGAAATGGGCACAATTGAGGAGATTTATGAACCTTTCCTTATGCAGCTTGGATTTTTGGCCCGCACGCCGCGCGGTCGGGTGGTTACAGAAGCGGCCTATGAACATTTAGGTTTAAAAACACCTTTAGCAAACAAACCCCTTAGTTTATTATGAGTTTATTAATTCCTTATACATTATTTTTGGGTCTTTATTTATTAGGCGTGGTCGTTTTACTATTTTTTGGTTTGGCTAGCCTGTATCATTTGTTAAGATTTGCTTCTTTGTCGCCAGTGTCAGTCAGTATGACTTTTATACTTATAGCTGGTACGGCTATTATAATTTTTTTATCTTATCAACAATTGTCCATTATAGATTGGAGCCAATCTTTGGATTTAAGGTTAGTCTGGCAAGCCATTAATCCCTTTTAGTTATTAGGATTTAAGATTTTAAATTTACTTATATTATGTTCTTAGGCAGACTATTACCTCACCCTTTACCAGGCGAAACAGTGGAAATAAAACTAAGGCGCCATTGGTGGCTGTTTGTTAAACAGTTTTTTTGGTATAGTTTTTTATTAATTTTTCCTTTTATCTTAGCCATTTTTTCTTTGTCTTATTATCCAATAGTTTGGGATAAAATTTTTGGCAGCCCTTTTTTAAGTATTATGGCTAAGTTGGCCATTAGTTTTTATTATTTAGCAATTTGGTTGTTTTTTTGGAATGCTTGGACTGATTATTATTTGGATATTTGGTTGGTAAGTAGCGAAAGGATTTTATCTTTTGAACAAAAAGGTTTATTCAATCGTCAGGTGGCTGAACTTAGATTGTCTAGAGTGCAAGATGTTAGCGTTCGGGTTACAGGTTTTTTGGGTACAATACTTAATTATGGCGAAGTTCATATTCAGACAGCTGGTGCCGAGGGTAAATTTGTTTTCAGGGATGTGCCACACCCTTATAGGGTGTCGGAAAAAATATTAAAGTCAGCTAATCACTGGCGATCAGTGCATCCTTTGGGGTCTGTTTAATAAAAATTTTACTATTGACAAAATTACTAGATAGTGCTAAGATATAATTGTTACAACTAGTAACTAAACCCTCTGACTTAGAGGGTTTTTATAATACAGTAAAGTATGATTTTACGTAGATATTTAAAACGTTTGGTTAAATCGCGCTGGCCGATTTTATTGGCAGTTTTGTGCCAAGTTGTGATTTGGGGTTTACCAACTAATGCTTTGGCTACCAGCTCGGAAACTGAGACACCGACTAATCGGCAATTGGTTTTTTTGGTAGAGCAAAGAGATTTAGTTATTAATTCTTCCTTGTCAGCGGAGATTACCAGTCGTTTGCCTCAGGCGGCTGACAAACCGGCCAGATATGTGGTTAGGGTGCCGGTAACAGCTTATTCTTCCACACCCGACCAGACCGACGATACGCCTTTTATAACTGCTCGCGGTACTACAGTTAGGCCCGGTATCGTGGCTGCTAATTTTTTGCCTTTCGGGGCCATGATTCGTATGCCGTCTCATTTTGGCAATCAAGTTTTTGTGGTAGAAGACAGAATGAATACGCGCTATGACAAAAGAGTGGATATTTGGATGGAATCTAGGCAGCAGGCTAAGCAGTGGGGCCTGAGACAGGTGGCAATTGAAGTTTTATAATCATTGACGGATAAGCAATTTTATTGTTAACAACCCTTTCGCCCAGGCGAAAGGGTTGTTTTTAGTTTATCTAAAATATTATTCCGGTTTTAATATTTACTGTAACGTTAGCCAATGCCAGCCGTCTGATTAAGGCTAGGGGAAAAGGTTTATGACTAAAGTTATCTGCCACAGATTAATAATAGTGCTGCTTAGCCTAAATTGTTTAAAAGCGGCTGAAACCGAAGTAGGGCGCTGGCAAAAAACTTGGCAGACCTACCCTGATATTTTAATTAAAGCGGCTGCTATTGTTTTGTTGCCCAACTTTCTTAAACAACCGGTTGATAAAGATAATGAACCTGAAGGCGACCCAGAGCCGTTTAGGTTTAGTCCAATTAAATTATTTATTAATCAAACTGGTTTTTGGTTACTAGGCAGTTGGTTTAGCTTTGTCATTGCCAGGGTTAAGTCTGGTTTAGTTGAGATTTTGTCCGGTTATAAAATTTTTTACCATAGCCGTTGGACTATTTAATATATTTCAATATTTAAGGTTTTTTGCAGGTTAATTAATCAATTTATCAATCCGCTTTAGTTTTATAAAGCAGATTGATTTTAGCTGGTTTTCTTGATAAAGTGTGATAGCTTAGGCTAGGGTATTTTTATTTAAAGTAAGCTCTATTTTAAGGCCATGTGGTGAAGTAGTTAACACGGCGGTCTGCAAAACCGCTATACGTGGGTGCGAATCCCACCATGGCCTCCATGTAAAAATTGAGCTATAGCGATATTTTTACATGCCCCGTGGAAACGAGCATAAGCAAGTTTCTTTACGGGGCTGTATAAATATCACCACTCTCCGTCAGCTGGCGGATCACCTGGCACGGCCATATACTTCATCTATTTTGATAAGTTAAGCTATGTTCTAGTGGAATTTAATTTATGCCAGAATTTAAAGGAAAATTCGTGATTTTTGATGGTAATGCTATTTTGCATCGAGCTTGGCACGCTCTGCCGCCTTTAACCAGTCCGCAGGGTCAATTGGTAAATGCTGTTTATGGCTTTACCAATATGTTTTTAAAAGTACTCAAAGAATTAAAGCCGGAATATTTAATGGTTGCTTTTGATAGGCGAGAGCCAACCTTTAGGCACAAAGCCTTTGCTCCTTATAAGGCCCAACGGGTTAAGCAGCCTCAGGAGTTTTATGATCAGTTGCCGCTAGTTAAAGAAATACTTCGTGGTTTTAATGTACCTGTTTTAGAAGCGGCTGGTTACGAAGCTGATGACATTATAGGTACGGCCGTGGCCCGTCTTAAATCAACTTATCCGATTATAGAAACCATTATCGTTACCGGCGATATGGATACTTTGCAATTGGTAAGCGATAATGTAAAAGTTTATTCACCCCGCAAAGGTTTAAGCGATCCGGTTATTTATGATCCAGCTAGTGTGGTGGATCGTTATGGTTTAGCACCTGATAAATTAATAGATTACAAAGCTTTGCGCGGTGACCCTTCAGATAATATTCCTGGTGTTAGGGGTATTGGTGAAAAAACCGCCCGTGAACTTATTCAAAAATTTGGTGATTTAGATAGCTTGTATCAAGCTTTGGCTGTCGGCACCAATCTTAAGGGTTTATCTCCCAGACAAATTGACTTATTAAAGCAGGGTAGGGCGGAGGCTTATTTGTCAAAAGATTTGTCCACTATTGTCAGTCAGGCGCCTATTGAATTAAAAATGGAAGATTGTCGATTAAAAAGTTTTAATTCCGACCAATTGGTTGGTTTGTTTCAGGATTTAGGTTTTAAATCTTTACTCAGCCGTTTACCTGAATTAGCCGTTGTTTTAAAACTGGTTTTAACTTCATCTCAGGGTCAGAATTTGTCAGCCGTTCCCGAGGGAGCTAGTTATCAAATAATTACCGATGAGAGCGGTTTACAAAAATTAGTGAGCAAACTTAAAAAACAAAAATTTTTTGCCTTTGACACGGAAACAGATTCGTTACAGGTTTGGCAGGCTAAGTTGTTGGCCATAAGTTTTAGTTGGTCTAGTGGTCAGGCTTATACGGTAGTGGTATCGGACAAATTAATTAAGTCAGCTGCTTGGCAGGAACTAAAATTAATTATGGCTGATCAACAGATATTAAAATACGGCCATAACCTTAAATTTGATATAGAGGTTTTATTAACAGCTGGATTGACGGTTAAGGGTATAGGTTTTGATACTTTGATAGCTGCCCATCTTTTACAAAAAGGAGAAAGGGTTTTGGATTTAAAGTCTTTGGTCTTTCAGGAATTTGGCCATAAAATGCAGACGATTGAGGAATTAATCGGCCCTAAAGGTAAAGGACAAAAAATAATGTCTGAGGTGCCTAGGGAACAGTTAGGCAATTATGCGGCCGCTGATGCCGATTTTACCAGCCGTTTAGCTGAGCACTTAAACAAACAGCTACAAGAGGAAGATTTAACCAAACTTTTTCAGCAAGTTGAAATACCATTGATTGAGGTGTTGGTTAATATGGAAAAAGCTGGCGTAAAAATAGATGGTGATTATTTGCGACAGTTGGGTAAAATTTTAAGCGCCGAACTTAAGGCTAAAGAAAAGGCTATTTGTCACTTAGCCGGACAGGATTTTAATGTTAATTCACCTAAACAGTTAAAGGAAATTTTATTTGATAAGTTGAAAATTAATAGTCAGGGTTTGAAAAAAACTAAAACCGGCGTATCCACAGCCGCCGCTGAACTTACTAAAATGATGGGTTTGCATCCTATTATTAAAGAGGTGTCTGATCAACGTGAATTAAGTAAGTTACTGTCTACTTATGTAGAAGCTTTACCCAAACTAATCAATCCTCAAACTAATCGGGTGCATACCAGTTTTAATCAGACAGTCACGACTACTGGTCGTTTGTCTTCATCCGATCCTAATCTGCAAAATATTCCTATTAGAGGGGATTGGGCTTCTAAAATTAGGCAAGCTTTTATAGCCGAACCGGGTTATATTTTATTGTCGGCTGATTATTCGCAAATTGAACTTAGGGTAGCGGCCCATCTGTCCGGTGATAAAAAAATGATTGAAGTTTTTAATAAGGGACAGGATTTTCACGCTTCAACAGCGGCTTTTGTTTATGGAATTAAACTTGGCGAGGTTAATAGTGAACAGCGACGCAGTGCCAAAGAAGTTAATTTTGGCATACTTTATGGCATGGGTGCCTGGGGACTGGCCATGCGTACCGGCCTTAATCGTACTGTAGCCCAGGATTTTATAAAACGTTATTTTAAAGCTTTCCCGGCTTTAAATAATTGGCTAGATCAGACCAAGCAGACCGCTAAAGATTTAGGTTATGTTGCAACTTTGCTGGGCCGCCGCCGTTATTTGCCAGAAATAAATTCTGGTGTCAGTCAAATTAAGGCCCAGGCCGAAAGAATGGCTGTTAATTTGCCGGTTCAAGGTACGGCGGCTGATTTAATGAAAATGGCCATGGTCCAGGTTAATAGCGGTTTATCTAAAATAAGTTCGGCCAGTCGGATGATTTTACAGGTCCATGATGAATTGGTTTTTGAAGTGCCAGTGGATCAAGCGCTTCAGGTTGGTTCTTTTGTCAAACAAACAATGGAGCAGGCCATGCAGTTAAATGTTCCGATTGTAGCCGAGGTGAAATCGGGTATTAATTGGTCAGCCATGGAAAAAATAAAAATAGAATAAAAACTTGGCTTTTATCCCGCGGCCGCGGGATACTGGCTAAAGCCAGTAGAATTAAGAAGTATGAATCATAGCAAACTCAAATCTCAAAGTTTAAAAGTTAAAGCCACATCACAAAGCTTAAAAGTTTTGAATTTTAAGTTTTGGTTTTAAGATTTGAGATTTTAGTTTTGAGTTTTATTTGTATGTCAGCAGAAAAAATTATTAATAGACAGGAAAATAAAACAACTAATAATTCTATCCAACTCTGGTACGGTGAAGATCAATCTTTGTTATCTTGGGAGGCTGATTGGTGGCGTCGGGAATTTAAGACTCGGCAACCGCAAGGTTTAATAGTTAGATTATCTTACCAAGATTCCAATGAACAGGAATTGCTTTTACAATTGCAACAATCAGCTCGCGGTGGCAATCTTTGGTCGTCAGCAGTTTATTTAGAGTTAGCAGATTTTTTAAATTTACCCGCCAAATCATCTTTAGCTGATTTGCTTTTGTCCATAATCGAGGAACCTCCTGAGAATCTTTTTTTACTGATGTTAGAAACTAATAAGCCAGCCTGGTCCAAGGCTTGGCCTAAAAAAGTAAGGGGTTTGATTGACAAGGGTTGTTTAAAACAGCGCGATTTTTTACCAGCTACCTCTAGCCAGCGTTTAAGTTGGTTGCAGAAATTGGCCAAGGAATTATCAGTTGATCTACCTGTTCAGTCGGCCCGAGCCTTACTTAACCGGGGTGGTTTAAATTGTTGGCGTTTAAGCCAAGAATTAAATAAACTAGCGGCTTTTGTTGGCAATCAATCAATCACAGTGGCGGATATAGATTTGTTAGTGGAACCGGTTTTAATAGACAGTTCGTTTGCCTTGCTGGAGGCTTTAGGTAAAAGAGACATCAAACAAGCTACGGCTATTATGGATAGATTACTTAAAGCGGGTGATAGTCCGCAGTCTCTTATTGGATTATTGACTTGGAATTTAAGAGTTTTAACTGGTTTGCGGCAAAAATTAGACAGCAACGGACCGACTAACAAATTAAGTGCTCGTGAGTTGGCGGTTGATTTAGGATTACATCCTTTTGTGGTAAATAAAGCTTTACAGCAAATGCCTTATTATTCCGCCCTTAGGATAAAGGAATTATGGTCAGCTTTGACTGAGGTTGATATTAAATTAAAAACTAGTACTTTGCCACCAGATACGATTTTAAGTTTATTTTTTGTGAAAATGTGTAAGACTGGTTTTTAATAAGTCAGAATTTAGAATTAGGAATTTTAGAATTTAAGGAAAATTTATAATAAGCCCTAAATTTTAAATGGTGGATTAAGGGTTAGTTTATTCTATTAATTAAAAACCCCTCCTGGTGTGAAAGGAGGGGAGCAGTGTATAACTAAACCGGTGATTACTTCTGGGACGACTTGGCCTTGTGATAGGCTTTCATTAGACGAGATTTTTTTCGGGCAGCTGTATTAGCTTTAAGAACTTTTTTTTGAGCGGCCTTATCTAAGGCGCGAATAGCTGACTTTAAATGTTCAGCAGCGGCTTTAGGCTCGTTTAAAGAACGGCGAACTTGACGCAAGGCAATATCAAGACCAGCTTTTACTTTTTTATTGCGTAAGGTGCGTTTTTTGCTTTGCCTCAAGGCTTTGTAAGCCGATTGTTTAATTGGCATATTTTAGATTGAGAATAATTGTTTAAAAAATGAACGTGGTGGAAATATAATATAGTTGTTAGGCAAAGTCAAGTATTATAGAAAACTAAAATGTAAATATCAAATATCAAAAAGATATTTATTAAATCCTAAATCTTAAATCCCTGCCCGACATAGCCTGTGCCTGATTAATGATTAAAATTAAATTTTAATATACCTATCATTCACACACTAGTATTTAAGGACAGTCAGATGGCAGGCGGGCTAATGTCTAAATAAATCATAAATCTCAATATCTAATACTAGACTTAATTTATATTAACTTGGGATTTGGGTATTAGGAATTGTTTAGGATTTAGGATTTCAAATTTAAATTTATCATTTTACCTTTTGATATTAGTTACTTTAGTAGCTACCCCGCGGGATAAAAGGGAAACTTTTAATTTTGATCTAATTATGTTGCTCTTGTATAGTTTAGGTTTATAAGCCTTAAGCCTAATAATTTTGGGATTTAGGTTCAGTTTTTTTAAAGTCTTTTTAAGAATTGTTATTTTAGTCGCTTGGTCATAACCCAAAGCCAGTACGTCAGGTTTAATTAATTTAATCATACTGTAGTTATGTTGAGGTGATCTGTTGCCTAATTTAGCCAAGTGGACAAAGGGCAGTTTTTTTATTTGAGCCAGTCGTTTATTTTGATTGTTGATTGGTAATTGTTTTTTTATTAGTTTGATTACTTTATCTCGAGCCACTATTACGATTAGTTGTTGGCCTTGTTTTTTGGCTTGGCGCAGAAAATATTTATGCCCAGGATGAAGCAAATCAAAAACACCGAAGGCTAACACGATTTGGTGTTTAGGTTTGTGTTTAGAGTTTGGAGATAGCGGATTGCTAGTGGACATAGATTAAAAATTTAAAGTACTAAATTCTAATAACTAAATAATTTCAAAATCTAAATATCAAATGTCAAATCAATATCAAAATCTAAATTAACTAATTTGACATTAAAATATTTAAAAATTGATTAGCAATTTGATATTTGCAATTTGTCATTGTGAATTAATTAGGATTTAGAAATTAAAATTTAGGATTTCTTTTGTTTTTTCGGCTTATTCATTAATTTGTCTAGTTCTTTAATCTGATCCCTTAGAGTCGTAGCTTTTTCAAATTGTAAATTTTTAGCAGCCAACTCCATTTGATTGCTAAGGTCTTTTATTAGATGTTCAAGTTCGGTTTTAGGCAGTTTAGCTAACAGTGATTTGTCCAGACCTATTGATTCGTCGCTTTTAATTTGTCCGCCAGCTAAGCGATCATCGCTGATTTGTTTAATTATGGATTTAGGGGTTAGACCATGTTTTTTATTATACATTTGTTGGGTTCGCCGTCGTCTTTCCGTTTCTTGAATAGCTTGCCTCATTGAGCGGGTAAGTTTGTCAGCATACATTATTATATGTCCGTCTTGGTGTCTGGCCGCTCGGCCAATGGTTTGTATAAGAGCTGTGCTGGATCTTAGATAGCCTTCTTTATCGGCGTCTAGGATAGCTATTAATGAAACCTCGGGTAAATCCAAACCCTCCCGCAGCAAGTTTATGCCGACTATTACGTCGTAAGTGCCTAAACGCAAATCCCTTAGAATAGTTAAACGATCCAAGGTTTCCACGTCAGAATGTAAATACTGGACTTTAATGCCCTCGTCTTGTAGATAATCCGTTAGTTCCTCAGCCATTTTTTTAGTCAGGGTGGTTATTAATACTCGTTGTTTTTTAGCAATGCGGATTTTTATTTGTTTTAATAAATCATCCACCTGATGTTGACTGGGTTTTACTTCAATGGTCGGATCTAGCAGTCCGGTTGGGCGAATCAGTTGTTCAGCCACGTTTTTAGAGCGGTCAATTTCGTAAGGTTGCGGCGTGGCCGAAACATAAATTATTGTTTTGGCCCGCTGGTTAAATTCGGCAAAGGTTAGCGGCCGGTTATCCAGGGCGGCTTTGAGCCGGAAACCGTAATCAATCAAAGTTTGTTTGCGTGATTTATCCCCGGCAAACATGGCCCTAATTTGAGGAAGAGTCATATGCGATTCGTCTATAAAAACCAGGGCATTAGTTGGTAGATAATCCATTAAAGTGTAAGGTGGTTCATCTAGCTTGCGGCCATCAAAATATCGGGAGTAATTTTCTATGCCATTGCAATAGCCGGTTGATTTTAGCATGGCTAAATCGAAGTTAGTTCGTTCTTTAAGTCGTTGGGCCTCCAGTAGCTTATTTTTTTTGGTAAGGCTGGTTACTTCTTTAGCAGCGTCCCGTTTAATATTTTGTAAGGCTTGATTAAAATTATTTTGCGGCGCCACATAATGGCTGGCCGGGTAAATATCAGCCGCTTCTAAATGGTTAACAGTTTCTTGTGTTAAAGAGGTTATTTCTTCCAAGCTTTCTATTTTATCCAGATGGTAGTGCAGTCTATAAAAAGTATCCAAGGCAAAAGAGGGGAAAATATCTATTATTTCTCCTTTTAATCGAAAGGTGCCTCTGGTAAAATCGAAATCGTTACGGCTGTATCTAAGCTCAGTCAATCTTTTAAGCAGGTTTTGGCGAGGGAAGGCCTGATTAACACGTAGAGATATTTTTACTTTGTCGTATTCTTTCGGACTGCCTAGACCGTAAATACAGGAAACCGAAGCTACCACTATGGTATCGGTTCTAGACAATAGGTTTTGGGTGGCAGCGTGTCGCAGTCGGTCTATTTCTTCATTAAGTTGGCTTTCTTTTTCTATATAGGTGTCGGAGGAAGGAATATAGGCCTCTGGTTGGTAATAATCATAGTAAGAGACAAAATAGCTAACAGCATTTTTTGGGAAAAATTGTTTGAATTCTTGGCTTAGCTGAGCGGCCAGGGTTTTATTGTGACAAACAATTAGAGCCGGTCTTTGAGTTTCATTAATAACTTGAGCCATAGTAAAGGTTTTACCGGAACCAGTAACGCCTAGGAGGGTTTGTTCACGGTAATTCTTTTTTAGTCCGGCTACCAATTTTTTTATAGCACTGGGTTGATCGCCAGTCGGTTTAAATGGAGAAACTAGTTGAAATGGTCTTTTATCCATAGTATTAAAAGTAAAAACTAAAAGGTAAAAAGTCAAAACCACAATTTAAAAGTATAATCTATTCAGTTTTAAGTTTTACGATGTGGTTTTAAGATTTGACTTTTGGGATTTAACTTTGTTTTGTCAGTTTAAGTTTATCAGGCTATAATTATTATTACTATGATTGCTCAATTAATTGGTCAGGTGGCTTATAAAACCGACCGAAATTTGATAGTTAACGTTAATGGAGTTGGTTACGAAGTTGCTTGTAATAAGGATTTTTTGTTGTCGGTAAAAATAGATCAGACAGTAAAAATATTTACTTATTTGGCGGTGCGGGAAGACGCTTTGGATTTATACGGTTTTGTTGGTTTGGAGGAACTAAATTTTTTTAAATTGCTTTTAACCGTATCCGGTATTGGACCAAAGTCAGCTCTTAATATTTTGGATGCTGCTAAACCCAGTGATATCAAACGGGCTGTAGTTAGGCAGGAGCCGGGTCTGTTGCAATCTATTCAAGGGTTAGGCAAGAAAACCGCTGAAAAAATAGTAGTGGAATTAAAGGATAAAGTTGATTACTCGTTGGACGGCCAAGGTGACAGTGATGAATCGGCTATCTTACAGGCTATAATCGGTTTGGGTTATTCTGCAGCCGAAGCTAGGGTGGTAGTTCAGTCGGTACGAGATCAAACAGGTACTTTAGAAGATAAAATAAAAGCGGCACTTCGTTTATTAGGGCGCAAGTAAATTATGGTGGTTAAAGAAATCTCAGACAGCTTGGCTTTAGCTTATTTAAATAATCAGCCGCCGTCGGCTGGTTTATTTTTGCAGCACCCCGCCTGGTTGAAGGTGGAAGAAACAGCTGGTTTTAAAACAATTCGTTTGGGATTTTTTGATGATCAGGAAAAATTGATCGGTTTGGCCTTAGGTTCCTATCGTAGTTTAAGCCGATTTTTTAAGTATGTATTTTTTCCGCGTGGTCCGTTGCTTAAGGAAGAACTGGCCGCTTATGGTATTAAAGCTTTGGCTGGTTATTTTAAAAATAAAGTTTTGTTTATTCGTTTTGAGCCTTTGGTTGTTTATTCGGCTGATTTTGTTAAAGCAATCAAAACAGCCGATGTGAATCCGGCCGCTACTTGGCTAACTGACTTACAAGGTAGGGAGCAGGATATTTTGGCGGTTATGCATAGTAAGACTAGGTATAATATTCGTTTGGCGCAAAAAAATAATTTGATTTTTAAAGAATTATCTAAATTGAATTGGCCTGATTTTTGGGAATTACTTAAATTAACCAGCCGTCGTGATGGTTTTGCTTTACATTCCTTTAAACATTATGCCAATTTGGTAGCGGTTTTGCCGCCTACAAACAAACAGCCTTTTGTTAAAGCTTTTGGTGTTTATCAAGCAGACAAATTATTGGCGGCTAGCTTAGTGTTATTTTATAATCAGACAGCCACTTATTTGCATGGCGCTTCAAATTATTCTTATCGTAATTTAATGGCTCCTTATTTTTTACATTGGCAAATTTTGCAGGTCGCTAAACAAGCGGGTTGTTTATTTTATGATTGGTGGGGTATAGCTTTAAAAGGACCCAAGCAGCAATCCTGGCAAGGGGTTACTCGTTTTAAAACAGGTTGGGGAGGCAGAGCAGTTGATTATCCAGGTACTTTTGATTATCCACTTAATCAGTTTGGTTATATTTTTTATCGCGTTTTACGGGTAATTAATAGATGGTTAAGGAGATTAAAAGTTATACTAGAATCGTTACTCGCTATTCGCTATTCGAAGCTCAAGGGATAAAATTACGAGTAGCGATTAGCGAATAACGAATTACGTGAAAAATATATTGTTAATAG
>JBMORS010000081.1:0-5193 GCA_049319925.1 Patescibacteria group bacterium
CTTTATTTTATTAACTTCTTTTAAGCGCCAATCCTCAGACTGTGGCGATAAGTGACAAACTAAAACGGCTACTTCTTTGGTGTTTACTTTTACTGTAACTAATCCGAGTGAATGCCAAATTATATCCGGATCAGAAAAAACCTTATATTCTAAAATTGGATAACGGCTATAAAAAGCCAAATCATATGTCCGACCAGAATTAGAACGTTGATTAGATTTAAAAAATACCGCCCGACTATCAGCCACTCTCAACAGTTCCCTAATGGCAGTAAATTGTCCAGTTTTGTCCCAATTACAAGCTTCTTGGATCGCTAAAATATCTGGCCGAACCAATTTTACAATTTCCTCTACAATAGAAAAACGTTCTCTACCACCAGCATAAACGTTGTAAGTCATTAAACGCATAATTAATATAACTATAATATCGTAATACAAACTTATCAACGCTAGCCCAATAATAGCTATCTAAGTTATAATTAACTATATGAATTATCCTTATGATTTGCAATCACATTCTTTTTTTTCCGATGGTGATGAATCACCGGAAGAATTAGCGCAAAGAGCCAAAACCGAAGGGTTACTTGGCTTAATTCTGACTGACCATAATACTATCCTGGGCTACGAACGGTTCAAAAAAACCTGTCAGTCTATTAATTTAGAAACCATACCTGGGGTAGAAATAACCGCTCGTTATGAAAATTTGGAAATTCACGTACTGGGATATTCTTTTAATTTTAAAAATAATCTCCTACAGGAAGCTCTGATTACCACTGTTAATGGTTACAATAAACGTTCTAAGCAAATAGTAGAAAACTGTAAAAAAACCGGGCTAGCTGATCTTGATTTTACCCAACTTTTAAGTCAACGGCCGGCTGACACTTATGTAACTAAATACGACATTGTTAAAGCCCTAGCCCAAACAACTGGACAATCTAAAAAAGATCTGGGCAAACTATTAAACGCTGGTGGTAAACTGCATGTACCCTACGGCGATTGGGCAATGACTCCACAGCAGGCTGTAGAAATAATCCACCAAGCTAACGGTGTGGCTATATTAGCTCATCCTGGGGAGTCTAAAAAGCGTTTCGCCGGCGATAATAAGGCCCAAGCCATTAGCACTATGGACAAATTAATTTATGAACTAATAAACATGGGTCTGGACGGGTTAGAAGCCAGGCATATCAGCCATACTCCAGCCGAAGAGGACAAATACATAAAAATAGCTCTAGATCATAAACTAATAATTACCGGCAGTTCCGACTGGCACGGTCCATACCATCATCCTGATCAAAAGCTTGGGACAGCTGGCTTAAATCAATCGGAATGGCAAGAATTTATTAGTTTAATAAAAAGAAAAACCCACGACAATAAATAAACAAGGCCGAATGTAAGTACATCCGGCCCAAATTGTTGAATATTTTTTAATTGGTAACTTTATAATAAAGTTCCCTTATTTTTTTATGCGCCGCCGCTAGAGTAATGTCCGACAATTGATCTTCAAAGTGAGTTAATTTAAAGAATCCTCCCACTTCTTCAATTGAAGCTCCATTGCGACTAATCAAATCACACATTATTAATCTTAACTGTACCGGATTAATTATAGAATTCAAATTATCCAAATTAATTGATAAGTTTTTAAACTGCTGAGCTAAGCTAACATCATTATCATTCAACCAACTAACTAATAAATCTTTAAACCGACTAAACATTTTAGGACGAATTCTAGTTAACTGGCTCAAAAAAACTGACAATATCCCCTCAGGCGTATAATATCTCCAAAATCCTAAATCATACCCTTCTTTAGTTTTTGGTTGAGGGTCTTCTATCAAATAATTTTCCCCCTCCAAATAACGGGGTGGGGTAAAATCAATAAAAGTATATCTACCATCAAGCCAAGTAAAATTACTAGGCTGAGCGTCAATACCAACAGATAATCGACCCGATAAACCAGACTTAATAATCGGCTCAAGAGTTCCAAGCAACCCTCTTTCGAGTTGTAAACAACCATCATCATCGGCCTGACGCAATAAGGTTGCAACATCAGGACCACAATAAGGTTCTATCATTACTACCGAAGGCAGACCTGTTTCCTCATCAATGGCTATAACCCAATTAAAAAACGAAGAAACCTCCATACCCATCTTAGCAAGTCTATTGCGATACTCGGAAATTCTTTTACCTGATATAACAGCACTCTCTGGAGTTAATGGCATACCAGGGCGACCGCTGAATATCTTTACAACCTTTCTGGTTTCCTTGGAAATAATAGCGACATCCGAATTATAAAACCCGGCTGGTAAATGCTCTACATTCAAAGAATTACCAAAAATATTATTAATCAATGCTCTATAGCCCATGGCTACACCTCCATTAGTTTTTAAAAAACTTTTTTATTTATTTTGATTATTTTATTTAGACCAGACAACTAAATTAAGCAATCTAATCCAAATAAAATAATTAATTCAGATGCTTTAAAACCTTATCATAAATCTCCGGAGTGGAAACATCGTACCACAAACCACTAAAAGGATAACCTACTATTTTTTTATCTTGGACCAATGCTGAAAAAATTTCTTTTTCTAGTCTCTCTGTTTTAGGTCCTATTAAATCAAATAAAGCTGGCTCACAAACATATATACCAGCATTTACTAAATGAGAACCTGAACTATTTCTAATGGGCTTTTCGGCAAAATTGGTAATCAAGCTACCTTTTAGATTAACCACTCCCCAGTCTGTCGGTCTTTCCACGGAAGTTAGGGCCATGGTCACCAAACCTTTCTGCGAACAATGAAACTCAATAAGATCACGCAAATCAATATCAGCAATCACGTCACCATACATTAACAAAAACTTTTTATCGCCAATTAATTCCCTAGCTTGTCTAACCGGCTGAGCTGTACCATGAATGGATTTTCTTTGATCTACATATGTTAGCTTAACACCAAAACGAGAACCATCACCAAAATATTGACGAATCTTGTCGCCCAAATAACCAACAGAAAGTATAATGTCAATTAAACCCTGCTCCTTAAGCAAATCAAAAGTATGTTCTAGTAAGGGCTTGCCTTTAATGGGTAATAAAGCTTTAGGTAACTCATAAGTAAATGGCCTAAATTTTACGCCTTCACCACCAGCTAAAATTAATACTTTGGTCACAGGCGGTAATAAAGACTGAGTCAACCAATACTCTATAGCGTGACTGCGATTGCGGATAGTCCTACCGTCAATGGTTTTATCCAAAGCTTTAATAAGCTCTGGTTGTAAAGTAATAGTTAATCTATCGCGACCTAATTGTTTTCTACCCATACCATATTATCATACACTATCATACAATATAGTCAACAAAATAAAAAATAGCTAATATTAGCCAATAAATTTCCAGTTAAAACTATCTACAATAATCTATAATCCTGTCTAAATCAACAAACTCTCCTACACTAAAGCTTTGGAGAGTTACTTTCTTTTTAGTCTTAAAAACAAGGTGAATAAAAAAGTGGGGCACAGGACTCTCGCGCTGGCCTACTTTTCCACGGACTAATGTCCGAGTATCATCGGCGCTCAAGGGCTTAACGGCTCTGTTCGGGATGGGAAGAGGTGTTGCCCCTTGGCTTGAAGCACGAGAATTCTATACCCCACAAAATAATTTTATCAATTTGTATATTACTTTACGGGCTAACCGATAAAACCGGCTGGGTAAAATAAAATATTAAACCGATAAAAGCTGTGACAACGAAAACGGCGATTATCAAACGCGCGCCTTCGGGTATTTTGTTAAGCATTATTTTTAGAGTAATTATTATCTACTCGTTCTTGCGGTTAAACCACTCAGCCGATTAGTATGGCTCGGCTAAAATCCTTGCGGATCTTACACCTACCACCTATCAACCAGGTATTCTCCCTGGTGCTTAATAACGAAACCTAATCTTGAAGACGGCTTCGCGCTTAGATGCTTTCAGCGCTTATCCGTGCCGAACGTAGCTACCCAGCGGTGGTTCTGGTGAACCAACTGGCACACTAGAGGTTCGTCCTTCCCGGTCCTCTCGTACTAGGGAAGAGCCTTCTCAAGTTTCACACGCCCACGACAGACAGGAGACCGAACTGTCTCACGACGTTCTGAACCCAGCTCGCGTACCGCTTTAATAGGCGAACAGCCTAACCCTTGGGACCTTCTCCAGCCCCAGGATGCGATGAGCCGACATCGTACTTAATTCCATACTTTCATATGGCGCAGACTATATCTTCTTCTTGCACTGGATCGTAGCGGAATTCGCTTACTTAGCGAATCGTGAACCGCATAATCTTCAGTTGTTTGTTGCAAGAGTCGGCGTATTATCTCTGCTTTATAGGCAGAAATCTCCCCTTTCGGGTCAGTCGTTACGGGGTTACTCCTTCGCGTTTCACGCTTCGGATGTACAAGCATCATCATTTCTGAAGAGCTTGTCAGCCGTAGCCTTTTGGCGAAGGTTGAACTTCCCACGGTGTTGCCGATCCGCCGGCTGGCGGATGACGGGTTCACCGTTATAAGCCGAATAATTGGTCATTTGTTGTCCTATCTAATTTTATTGTAATTTAAACGAAAAGATTGGGAAAAACATCACTGTTTATGCACCCCGATATATTAAGGTGCCAAACCGGGTCGTCGATGTGGACTCTTGGACCCGATCAGCCTGTTATCCCCGGAGTAACTTTTATCCGTTGAGCTTCGACCATCCTATATTGGATCGTCGGATCACTAACTTCTGCTTTCGCAACTGCTCGAGTTGTAGCTCTTGCAGTAAAGCTGGCTTATGGGTTTGCCCTATCACTCCCGTTTCCATCGGGAGCTAGCCAACCTTAGTAAACGCCTCCGTTACATTTTAGGAGGCGACCGCCCCAGTCAAACTACCTGCCAGATACTGTCCTTTGGCCGGATAACGGCGCAAAGTTAGAACATTAGAAACATCAGGGTGGTATCTCACTTATCGACTTCACCGCAACCAGAGTCACGGCTTCAAAGTCTCCCACCTATGCTGAGCAAACGGGCCTAATATTCAATACCAAGCTGTAGTAAAGCTTCACGGGGTCTTTTCGTCTAGCCGTGGGTAACCCGCATCTTCACAGGTCTTGCAATTTCACTGAGTCCCTCGTTGAGACAGTCGTCAACTCGTTATGCCATTCGTGCAGGTCGGAACTTACCCGACAAGGAATTTCGCT
>JBMORS010000081.1:5293-13351 GCA_049319925.1 Patescibacteria group bacterium
TTCGTCTAGCCGTGGGTAACCCGCATCTTCACAGGTCTTGCAATTTCACTGAGTCCCTCGTTGAGACAGTCGTCAACTCGTTATGCCATTCGTGCAGGTCGGAACTTACCCGACAAGGAATTTCGCTCGCTATTTGTTACCAAACCTCATAAAGGTTTGGGCCTAATCATTTCTGCTAGGCTCTGTATGTCGCCACACAGATCGGACTATATCTTACCCGTCAAAACGGGTTTTGGCATGTAGTCTCTGAGGATTTTATTACTTGATGAATTTAACTTTACGGTTCATCTTAGACTTCAATTGTCTGATTTTATTCAACCCTTTACTGGTTAAATGCTTTTTGTGAGTCATTAAATCAATAATTTCACAAAAAACCTTAAAATCATTTACTTTTTCTGTTTGCAGTCTATTTTTCCGAAAAAAGGGAATAATCACCTTAGTGATATCTTCCATAGAACGCACGCAATACCGATAAATATTTTCCCTGTGATTGTCATAACGGCGATTAAGGTATATTTTGCCGCAGGCAAAGAAATTATTTATTCTTTCTAAAGTCTTCAGACTTCTAGATCCTTGCGTGATTACAAATTCCGGAAAAACTTGATAACCTAATTTAGTCGTGGGGTTTTTATTACAACTAACGGAAAAACAACCTTCTCCATCCACAAACCCTACAACCCACCAAGTTGATAATCTTTCCTGCTGGTTGTCTGCACTTAAAGCTTTGTTACTAGGCATAATAACTATATACGTATTATACCATAGTAGCTTAAGATTCTCCAGATATTCCAGCATATAGCCAAATTTTCTTCTACTTCTTTGGTTGACATAAACCAAAGTTCGAAGGAGGTCTTACACCTCACTAAGGCAGCTTTTCCACCTTAGGACGGTTATAGTTACCGCCGGCGTTCATCAGCGCTTCAGTTCAAGGCTGCCCCCCGCATTGCTGCGGGGATGACCTCTCGCTTTAACGTTCTGACACTGGCCAGGCATCAGCCCCTATACATCGCCTTACGGCTTAGCAGGGACCTGTGTTTTTGGTAAACAGTCGGTCGACGTCTTTTACTGCGCCCCCGCTTGCGCGGGGGAGGCCTTATCCCGAAGTTACGGCCGTTGTATTGCCGAGTTCCTAAACGAAGGTTCTCTCATACACCTGAGGCTACTCGCCTCACCCACCTGAGTCGGTTTCCGGTACGGATACCGTAAGTTTAACCCTAGAGGTTTTTCTAGGCTCTGGCTCCGGTTATATTGAGTCCGCGTTGCCGCTTTCTCTGCGTCCTAAGGGCCTGATTTAGTGTCCAGTGGATTTGCCAATTGGACATCATCCCCTTAAGCCACGCACATAACCAAATTACGCATAACCTTTGCCAAAGCGTCACCTCATCGGAAACCTACGGCAGGGCAGGAATATTAACCTGCTGTTCCATCGCCTACGCCTTTCGGCCTCGGCTTAGGACCGCCTCACCCTGGGTCGATTTTCGTTGCCCAGGAAACCTTGGGTTTACGGTGGACCGGGTTTTCGCCGGTCTTTTTGCTACTTATACCAACATTCTCACTTCTCTGTACTCCATCCCGTCTCACGACTAGGACTTCAGCGCGACAGAGAACGCTCCTCTACCGCCCTGTACCAGAATCGGTACAAGGCCCACAAATTCGGTACTCAGCTTGAGCCCCGTTACATTTTCGGCACCAAGTCGCTGGACCAGTGAGCTGTTACGCTATCTTTAAAGGATGGCTGCTTCTAAGCCAACCTCCTGGTTGTTTGAGCGACAAGACCGCCTTTCACACTGAGCTGAGATTTAGGGACCTTATTTGGTGATCATGGGCTGTTTCCCTTTTGACTAGTGAAGCTTAGCCCTCACAGTCTGACTCCATTCTTTACCGTTCCTGACATTCGGAGTTTGGTTGAGTCGCCTAGGCTTGCGCCACGACAACCCATTCAGTGCTCTACCATCAGGACGTATAGAACAGGCTAGCCCTAAAGCTATTTCGAGGAGAACCAGCTATTTCCGAGTTCGATTGGAATTTCTCCCCTAACCACAGCTCATCCCCGCGTTTTGCACAGCGCGTGGGTTCGGGCCTCCACGTAGTTTTACCTACGCTTCACCCTGGCCATGGTTAGCTCACCCGGTTTCGGGTCTAGTGATAGCAGTGTTTGAGTAAAAAGAGCAGGACACGCTTTAACACGCGTCTCACTTTTTTTTACTCAGGTTCGGCCGTATAAGCCTCGCTTTCACTGTGACTTCGTCCCTTAGGACTTAATCCACTACTACCAGCTAACTCGTTGGTTCATTCTTCAATAGGCACGCCATCACGCATCACTCCAGCGTAGGTCTGCCTATGGCTCGAACTTGTCCAGTCTCCTCCCCTTATTACGGAAAGTAATCAACTGGTTCATATCGCAGCTATAAGCTAAAAAACCTACGCTAGAGTGATCAGCGCTCTGACTCCTTGTAAGCAGATGGTTTCAGATACTATTTCATCCCCCTCACCGGGGTGCTTTTCACCTTTCCCTCACGGTACTTGTTCACTATCGGTTATAGAATGTATTTAGCCTTAACGCATAGTCGCGCTAGATTCCCACAGGATTTCACGTGTCCCATGGTACTCAAGAAAAATAACTAGGAGCACAAAACTCCTTTCGCTTACAGGGCTATCACCTTCTTTGGCCGGCCTTTCCAGACCGTTCTACTAGGAAAGCTTTGATTTTTAATTCTCCCCCTAGGATCCATTAAATCCTAAGACGCTACTCTCTTACAACACTTGACTCAATATTGGCTAAATGGGCCTTAAAACTAAAGCGCGCACCTATCAAAGATATGTACGAACTATAATTTAAATTGTGCCAAGTTTGGGCTGCTCCCGGTTCGCTCGCCACTACTACGGGAATAAGTGGAATAGCAACCACCACTCACAAAAGCTTTAGTGCGCGTGATGGTTACTAAACCACGTTGCGGTGTTCTCTTTTCCTCTGGGTACTTAGATGTTTCAGTTCCCCAGGTTACCTTCATAATCCTATTTTATTCAGATTATGATAATCTGATCTTCCATCAGATTGGGTTACCCCATTCGGAAATCCCCGGCTCAAAGGTTGCTTACCACCTCCCCGAGGCTTATCGCAGGTTGCTACGTCCTTCATCGTCATTCTATACCAAGGCATCCACCATCTGCCCTTGATGCGGTTTAACCACAAGAATGAATAGATTCAATTCTTGTAATTACCCTTTATAAATCTACTTAACAATTTGCTTGATCTTAAACTAACTTATTTATTTTTTAAAGAACAACTGATACTTATAAGAAACAAAAAATCGCTTTGTTAAGCGACTCTTTAGTAAGGCACGACAGTGCACAGCAAATCCTTACATTGGCCGCTTGTACTTAATAAAGTGATAAATGTTTCTCATAGTTTGTTTCACGCTACTCATAAAGATATACTTTTTGGTAGCTTTAGTAGTATAAGCCAAAGCTAAACCCCTGTCAAGAGGCTTAACTTAGCCAAAGTTTTCTAATATATTAGACCAATTTTTGGCCTTATCCACAAATTATCCAGAAATTTCCTGCTGTATTAATTCAAACAAAAATCTAACCCCTACTCCACTAGCACCCTTACTTAAATATTGCCCCTCTACAGTTTTCATAGGCCCAGCTATATCTAAATGGGCCCAAGGATATTTTTTAGCAAACTGCCATAAAAAGACAGCCCCCTGAATAGCCCCACCATAAGGAGTTTTACCAATATTTTGTAAATCACCAAAAGCGCCTTTTATTTCTTCCTCATACTCTTCCCACATCGGCAAGGGCCAAACATAATCACCCGACATTTCGCCAACCAACTGCAAACTTTTTTGCAATTCAACGCTAGGCGTAAACAAACCAATTGGCAAAGTTCCCAAAGCCACCACACAAGCACCAGTTAAAGTAGCCACATCAACTACTAATTTGGGTTTATATTTTTCAGCATAGGTTAAGGCGTCCGATAGTATCAATCGTCCTTCGGCGTCAGTATTTAAAACTTCAATTGTTTTACCAGACATACCTTTTAGCAAATCACCTGGTCTTAAAGCAGAACCACTGGGCATATTCTCTACCGCTGGCACCAAACCAACCACGTTAACTGCTAATTTTAATTTACTAACCGCGCCCATTAAACCAATCACTGCCGCCGCGCCCAACATATCCAAATGCATATCATTTATACCGCTACTTGGTTTTAAGTTAAGACCACCACTGTCAAAAGTAACACCCTTGCCCACAAAAACATAAGGCGCTTGTTTTTTATCAGTTCCCCAGTATTCCATTGTTATAAATTTTGGCTCTTCCACCCCGCCTTTGGCCACACCCAAAATCGCCCCCATGCCTAACTTATTTATTTTTTCCTTATTTAAGACTTCAACTTTAAAACCTTTTTTTTGACCCTGATCAATTGCTTGTTTAGCTAATAAATCTGGGGTCATATCGCCACCAGGCATATTACCTAAATCCCTGGCTAAATTAACTTGCTCGCCCACGACTTGACCAATTTTCAAACCCTGTTTAACTTTAATCTGCTCTAATTTATCAACTGATAAATAAAAATTTATCAAAGATGATTTTTTGTTAGTAACTGCTTTCTTATATTTATTAAAAGAATAATGCGCCATAATGGCATTCTCGGCCACTAATTGACCCAATTTATCGTAAGACAAATTATTTAAAAGCATCTTACTCAAAGGCAAAAATAAAGACCGGACTCCGTCATTTTTACAAACTGATACTAAACGCCTTATGGCTAGAATAAATTTTCTCTGATTCCAATTTTTTGATTCACCTAGACCCAATAAAATAATTTTTCGACCATTAACAAATAAAACCTTAGTCTCTTTATCAGCTGCCTTAAACTCCTTGGTTGATAAATATTTTAACAGCCATTTTTTATCAACAGCCGATAAACTAATACCCGCCAACCAATCTGTTTTACTTTGTTTGCTAAAACAAGGCATAACTAAACTGGCCTGGCTGATATTTGATTGGTCAGTAACAATAAATTTCATAAAACTTCTAAAATTATATAATAAAATCAATCACTATTCTTAAATATAAAGCTTTTTTCTGTTTTGTCCAAAAATTTAAGGCAAGTCTTTTAATTATAGACTTGCCTATTAACAAATTACACTTCCTTAAGGCCGGACTCGAACCTGCAACCTGCCGCAACCGGAACCTATTAAGCACCAGCAGTCGGAGCTCCTTATATGACTGCCGGACAAATTAATAAATTACTAAACTAATCCTACAAAGGTATTCCTCCTTTATAATTTCAGTTTAGCTTGAAAAGCGGTTGCTCTACCATTTAAGCTACTTAAGGAAGATTTTTAATTTTTTGATATCTTAGTCCAAATTATTACCAACGTCAAACTAATTCGCGTATCTACTGGCTTCTGTTTCAGTAAAACCGTATCCTAAAAGATCCTGCTTTTCAAAACCAATCAATTCCGGTTCTAATTGTAATCTTAGTCCGGTTTTATCTTCAACAATTTTCCTAACCTCTTGTACTAAAACCAAAACATCCGCCGCTGTGGCTTTATTACTATCATTTAAAATAACCAAAGGTTGATCATCGTTAATCTTGGCGCCACCTACCGATAATCCTTTTACTCCACAAACCTCCAATAAAAAAGCTGTTGGTATCTTAATCAAATTATCAGCTGGGAACTTATTTTTTATTCTAATCAATTCCGGCAAAACCAATGGCAGATTAAGGGCTATATTTTTTTCTAAAGAATCGTACTCAGCTTTAGTTAACAAAAAATTTTTAAAAAATGACCCAGCGCTACCTTTAGCGCCAACAGTATAAGGATAAGGAAATTTTTTGTTCCGCACCTTTATAATAGCCTGCCTGACATCTGATAGTTTTATATTAGACTGCCCGGCAAAAACTTTTTGCAAATCAGGGTAACTGACATTAGGCTTAGAAATTTTAGACAAACGAAGCAAAACCTTTAGTATTAGATAACGTCCCTTATCTAAACTGTTAAAAATACTAGTTCGATAAGAAAAACCACAAGCCTGATTAGATAAAAAAACGATTTGGTTATTTATAGTATCATAGGCTTCTACCTCAGCCACCACTTGGCTAGCTTCTTGACCATAGGCGCCCACGTTTTGTACGGCAAAAGCGCCAACCTTACCAGGAATATAAGATAAATTTTCTATTCCCCAATAATTATTACCAACAGCGTAATCAACTACTTTGTCCCAAATCTCGCCGGCGCCTATTTTAACTTCTACCCAATCGTCACCTTCTTTTGTTTTTTCTAAACCCAAAGTATTTATGGATATAACTAACCCACCAAAACCCTTATCACTTATAAGCATATTACTACCGCCACCCAACAATAAAGTTTTTAAATTATTTTTTTTGGCAAAAAGCAATACCTCACCTAGTTCTTCTTGACTTACGATCTCCGCAAAAAATTTGGCTGGACCGCCAATTTTAAAAGTCGTCAAAGGAGCCAAAGGATAATTAGTTTGTAGATTAATCATGGCCTTCTTTAATATATCTAAACCTGGAAATTTTCTTACCCTGTACCTCAACTTGTTCTAAAAACATAGACTTAGGCCTAACCCAGTAATGATCTTCACCTGCCCTAGAACCAGTGATGTGTTTATAAACCACCAACTCCTCTAAGGTTTCGCTGTGTCTGGCTTCACCTATTACCTCCATTATATCGCCTTTAAAATGCTGATACCGACCTAGTTTAATTTTCATATCTTTTAATTATAATAGTAAACATATCTTACCATCCTTGACACAAAGTTTCCAAAGAGTTAAGTTGTCTAACTAAAATAAAAAATCTAAAACAAGCCGGAGAAAAAATGAGAGTCTTGCTAGTAGATAGTGAACCTGATTGCCAACAATTTTTAAAACGTTGGTTTAAAACTAAATTTAACAATATTAATTTAGAAATTTGCGAGTATGCCACAGAATGCTGGCAAAAATTACAAACTGGCAATCCTGATCTTATCATTACTGCCATATGTCTAAAAGAAATTGATGGCCTAGAAATGATAAGACTAATCAGAAAACAAAAAAATAATACTCCCATCATTATTTTCTCAGCCACCTCAATCAATCAGGAAACAAAAAATGAACTAGACGAACTTAAAACACATTTTGTCCAGAAACCGAACATCGAAGAATTAAGAGAAAAAATTAAAATACTAATACCCACCCCGACTTACTAATAAAAGTCGGGGTAAATTTTTGTTCCCAGTTTAATAAAAAACCTAAATTAACCTATAATTTTCTTAATAAACTTTGGTAATCCAAAACTGGGTATAAAATAATCTTACCCGCTATTATATCTTCCACAGAAACCCATTCCGCCTCAAGTTCGTAAGTATTTTCCGCAATGCGAATCGATTTTTGATTATAAAGTTCCTGCTTAGCTAAATCGCCTGAATATAAAAAAACTATTTCATGGCCCCGGGTAGATTCATAAGTAAATAAATTCTCAAAAACAAAAAGAAATTTTAAATTTTCAATTTCACTTTGCAGTTCTTCTTTTATTTCCCGACGAATACAAGACTGGCTAGTTTCAAAAAAATCAATACTACCGCCCAATAGTCTATAAAAATTTTCATTTTTTGTTCTATCAAACCCTTTAGATGCTAAGATCCTGCCTTTGTTTTGAAACAAACACAGGGCAATTGGTCTGATTTTTTCCATATATTATCCGAATTTTTTTGAACTGAGCTAACAAAATAGCACCTTAAAATTATATAAATTTTAGTAAATTAACCACCTCATCTTCTAACTGATTATCTTTAATCCTTTCTTTTATAAACTTCACCCCGACTTCCTTAAAACAATTTTCCAAATTACCAAATTTCTTATCAATATAACCTCCAGTCAATTGCTTGGTATTATTAAATTCAGAATTATACTGTGTATCACTTATTTCAAAATTTATTTTGTAGTGAATATTGCGGTCCGTTTTATCATAAATATGAAAAACAGCTTGGTAACCGTCGGTGACTCCGCCAAAACATTTGAAACGGACATTGAAATTTTCCATA
>JBMORS010000082.1:0-1724 GCA_049319925.1 Patescibacteria group bacterium
TTAGGTTGATCGGCATCGGTTACTGTTTCACCAATTGTTATATCAGGAATGCCAGCCAGGGCCACAATATCGCCAGCTTGGGCCTGATTAGTCTCTACCCGGTCTAAGCCTTCAAAAGTCATCAAAGATAATAGACGATATTTTTTTATATCGCCCGTTCTGTTTATGTGGGCAATGGTTTGTCCAGCGCTAACAGTTCCTTGGTAAATTCTTCCAGTAGCCAGGCGGCCTTTAAATTGGTCGGCTCCTAAACTAGTGATTAAAATTTGCAAAGGTTTGGTGGCATCAGCTTTAGGTTGGGGGATGTACTTGATAATAGATTCAAAGATCGGTGAAATATCTGTCATAGAGTCAAGGTCGGCTGTTAAGCCGGCTTTGCCTTGTTTGGCAGCTGCGTAAATTACTGGAAAATCTAAAGAGGCATCGTCAGCACCCAATTCCACAAATAAATCAAAGGTTTTATTAAGGGCGTAGTCAGGTCTAGCATCAGGTTTGTCTATTTTGTTTATAACTACTAGTATTTTTAATTTCATTTCTAAGGCCCGTTTAAGAACAAACCTGGTTTGCGGCATGGGGCCCTCTTTGGCGTCAATTAGCAATAAACAACCGTCGGCTAGAGTAAGAACTCTTTCAACTTCGCCGCCAAAATCGGCGTGACCGGGTGTATCTACAATATTTATTTTATAGTCCTGCCATTTAACCGAAGCGTTTTTAGAAAAAATAGTTATACCTCGTTCTTTTTCCAATTCGTTACTGTCCATTATTAAATCGGTTTGCTGAAGATCTTTTTTTAATTTAGTGCTGGTTTGTCTAAGCAAAGCATCAACCAGAGTAGTTTTACCGTGGTCGACGTGGGCAATGATAGCGACATTTCTTATATTTACTGCTGACATAGTAATCCGTTTAGTAGGATAATATTACTTAACAAAAAATCCTCTGTTCTAAGAGTAGAGGATCGGCTCTTAACTATAAGATGATAGTAGTTTAAAGGAGTTTTGTCAATTACCTTTGTAATTTAACAACCATTGTCTAATTTAAAATAAAACACTCCCGCGTGTCAGTTAGACGCGCGGGAGTGAGTTTTTAGTTTAGCTTTACCAACGGTTGGAACGAGGGGCAGAATTGCCGCCGCCAAAACCGCCGCGGTTAAAACCGCCGCCGCTGCGAGGCGGGCGAGGAGCCAAAGGCCTGGCTTCGTTCACAGTAAGAGTGCGTCCGCCGAACTCTTTACCATGGAACATATCAATCGCGGCCTGAGCTTCTTCGTCAGTAGACATTTCCACAAAACCAAAACCTTTGGAACGACCCGACATCTTATCGATGATAACGGTGGCCGAGGCAACGGTGCCGGCTTGTGCAAAATGATCTCGCAAAGCTTCATCAGTGGTGCTGTAAGGCAAACCACCAACGTATAATTTCTTCGCCATTTTGAGAATATACAAAAAATCAATAAACGTGTAAGGCGACCTATTCTCCTTGTCCAATCCTCAAGCTTAGAGCTTGTCCCCTAATTAAATAGGGTAATTTAAAGAAACTGGCGAAGAACTCTTACATCTGGCCTACAGTCTAGCATATTTTTTATAATTAGTCAATCTCTCGTATAGTTTACATTACATAGTGACACTCATCTAGTAGAATGGTGACAATGTTAACTACTAACTAGATAAGCGCCTATGAAAGCCAAATATCCACGGGAATTAAGATTTCAGTGGTATGCCTGGGTT
>JBMORS010000083.1:0-1720 GCA_049319925.1 Patescibacteria group bacterium
CTTTGGTCATAAACATCACGACAGTTTAGTATTAAGACCTTTTAACTCCAAAGAAGCCATGACTGGTCAAGCTTACCGCTTACCGCCTAAGACTCTTAATAAAATTAGCAGGGAAATAAAAAAACTTAATTTAGTCGATTATGTTTTTTATGACCTAACACACAAACCGCCCGGCACGATTGAATGGGAATAAGTTTTAACCCTCTGTCTAAAAGAGGGTTTTTTTGTTAAAGTTTAGTCACCATGAATAAAATTTTAGATAAACTACCTACCACCTTAATTAAGGCTAATCTTAGCCTAAAAAAAGCCCTACCCGAAGCAGAGATTTACCTAGTGGGCGGGGCTGTTAGGGATTTACTCTTAAACCGGATGACCAAAGACTACGATTTGGTTGTTAAAAACGTGCCAGTTGAAATTTTAGAAAATAAATTAAAACAACTGGGCGACACCAACTTAGTCGGTAAAAATTTTGGGGTTTTTAAATGGCTACCTCTAGGTTGGCTAGATGAAGCTATTGACATAGCCTTACCCCGCACCGAACACAGCCTAAATTTAAGCGGGCGGTACCGTGACTTTAAAATACAAAGTGACCATAACTTATCGATTGAACAAGATTTAGCCCGCCGCGATTTTACTATAAATGCTTTGGCCTTAAATTTATCTGACGGAAAAATTATTGATCCCCATAACGGCCAAACTGACCTAAATAATAAAATTATTAAAGCAATTGGACAACCAACTGATCGACTACAAGAAGACTTATCCCGCGCTCTACGAGCGCTACGCTTTGCTTGTCAACTAAATTTTAATATTGAACAAAAAACCCTATCAGCCATAAAACAAGCAGCTAACCAGGTTGTTAATGGACAAAGTGACAATTTATATTTAGTACCCCGCGAAACTATTGCCAAAGAATTTCTAAAATCTCTTATAGCCGACCCAATAAAAATTATTAAACTTTACCAAGACAATGACTACCTAAAATTACTCCTGCCGGAAGTATGGTCTCTGAGTAGTTGCCCTCAGCCACCTCAGTTTCATAGTGAAGGCGACGTGCTGACTCATACCCAACTGGCTTTGGAATCTTTAAACAGCCTGGATTGGCAAAAGTATTTTCCTGACCAAGAGGCTAATTTAACTTTATTGCTCGCTATTTTACTGCACGACATTGGTAAACCTCTAACCTTACAAACACCAGATCAGCATGGCGTTGATAGAATACGCACACATAACCATGATACAATTGGTGCCCAAATCGCTCTTCAAATAATAAACAGACTCAAACTGACTAGCTATGTAGACAAAGAATTTGGCAACATAGACAGCCAACTAACAAGCTGGCTCATAGCCAACCATATGCTACTGGCTCATAGCCAACCACAAGATTTAAAACCAACTACCATTTATAAATATTTCCTAAAGGAGACCAACAAGGGCCAACTGTTATTACAACTGCTATTCGCGGACATCTGGGCCACTCGACCACAAAACAACTTAAGATTACTAGATGGTTTTGATATCTTGCTTACGAAAATAAATGAAGTTAAGTCAGCTCTGCCTCAAGATGGCTTAAAGTTATTGCTAAACGGAGAGGCCATAATGACAAACTTTAACATGGAACCTGGTCCAAAAATAGGCCAATTGCTAAAAATTCTAGAGGAAGCCCAAGTTAATGGCCTAGTAAAAACCGAAGCCGAAGCAATTGAATACTTAAAAAATA
>JBMORS010000084.1:0-1718 GCA_049319925.1 Patescibacteria group bacterium
GTGGTCGAGTTTATATAACCTGGTTTGAGACACAATAAATCACCTCCCTTCTAGGTATGAGGTGATTTTATTATAGACCCAAGAGCTATCGCTCTAAACGCACACGCCAGCTAAAGCTGGCGGTTTAAGCAAGTAGCAAAAATATTTCCCAAAGAAATAGTTTTGTTGTTTGGTCGGGGTACTGGGACTCCCGCTCGCTCCGACTCGCGTCCCGGGGCGCTACACTCACCCCGCGGCCGCGGGGCTTCTCGCGCCCTTCGAGTCCCAACCAATATCTAACAAATACAAAATAACCATCCCCAAATGGAATGATTATTTATATGGTCGGGGTACTGGGACTCGAACCCAGAATCTCACGCACCCGAAGCGTGCGCCTTACCAATTAGGCCATACCCCGATGAATAATATTCTATTAATAGCTTTCTAAATTTCCTTCCTACTCCTGATTTTAAAAACAATTCTCTATGCAAAGCATCTTTCTTACAATAATAACTCTCATAATAAACCAATTTAAAAGGACGATTTTGTTTGGTCCAAAAACTTGAACCTAAATTATGCTGTTCTAATCTGACCAAAGGTAATTCTGCCGTACAACCAACATATATTTTATCGTTCTTTAAACTTACTAACAAATAAACAAAATACATATCCCCTCCTTAATTTATACCTCAGCCAGAGGCTGATCCGCCTTTGGCGGAAATTAGGCCATACCCCGCTATTATTAATCAACAAAATTAAGAGCAAGCCTAAGTATAAGCTTTGACAAATATTTTGTCTAGATTCACAAACTAGAATTAAGAAGCGCGAATTAGGAATAAAGACTTTAAATAGTTTATTACTCCTTTAAAACACAAAAAAGAAAAAAGATTTTCCTTAATTCGATTCGCCAGCTGGCGAATCGTGGTTCTAATGGTTTTAGCCAACATCCCACTCCGCCAGTTAGCGGACACAAAATAAAAGCAAAGCTTTTATTCTATTTTGAATTTTTAATCTAATATTCTTCGCCTAATCTAAACACGACTATTTTAGCCACTTCAGTCAAACGATTGTTAGCTTTATCCCACAATCCCTTAGCCACCAATCTTTGGCCGGGTTTTATATCTTTTAAATTAGTTGTTTTTTTTGGATCTATTATCAAAGTCTCGGGCGACATAATTACTTCTACCAAACCATGCATTTTAGATTCCAAATAAATAGTCTTATCAGACTCACTAACTTTTACTACTACCCCTAATAAAGCCATTAATCTTTTTTGCAAGGAAACATTACGAACTAATTTAGCTTCAATCATTTCGCCGTTAACCTGTCGGCCAAAAATTTGTAAAACATTGCCCGTGGCTAACTCTTGGCTAGATAATTGCGACCACCAACGACTATAGATACCAAAAACGCCACCCAATTTTACTGTATACAATAAATCGTCATTCAATACCTGTATACTCCCCTCGTCTAAACCTATTACCTCAGCTTTAGGTAAAAAAACATAATGAGAATTATAATCATCTTTAGCAGCCGCTGCCGGCCAACTAAGCAAAGACAATATTAGTAAAGGAAAAAAAACAGCTAATTTATAAAAACGCATAAATAATTAATTTTCTATTAATACCAGTCTTGTTTTTTGTTAAGCCTTTTAAGCAAAGCTGCTAATCCAGTCAAAACCGCCACTGCCATTAACAAAGCTAAAATATAGCTGAAAAACGGCGTTAAAGCAACTAATA
>JBMORS010000085.1:0-1656 GCA_049319925.1 Patescibacteria group bacterium
ATTATTATTTCACCTATTCTGTCTTTTAAGGTGGAGTCTATTTCATAATTATAAAACCTTGGCCTAAAAATATCCTCTTTATTAGCTATTTTCCAGGGCGCTACCAAAATAAGTTTAGCTATTCTTTGTTTAATTTCCCCTAACCATCTAACTAAAAAGCACAACCACAACTGTGTCCTATCAAAATAGTATTTTCGTTTACCTGATATTTTTCAAACTCTTGTTTAAATTTATCATAATCCGGCGCCCAAGGTTCGGGCATTAACGGCGCCTCGGTTGGTATATTACTGGCGATTAACTGGTGTTTTAACCAAGGCAGCCAATGCTTATCATAAGTTCTGGTGGCTGGACTCATAGCCTGCTCGGCCTCCGAAGGACAGCCGTGAATTATAAGACAATTTTTATTAGTCATAAATTAATCATTTTCCGAACCTGGTGAACCTTTAACGAGCCTGGTTTGATATTTAGCCATAGCCGCCTTAACCGCTTGCTCCAAATCAATATCCAAACTATTAGCCACGGTAATTAAAGAATACAAAACATCGCCCAGTTCCTGTTTTAATTCCTCCTGGTATTCAACTGGCTTTTGGCCATAATCAGACGACTTTAAAATTTCCTTGGCCACCTCTCCTAATTCCGACACCATATCCAACAACTGATATTCCACTGGCCTGATTAAACCATTAGCTTGGCAAAAATTTTTAATCTCTTTTTGTAATTCTTTCATACCATTATTCAATTATTATAACTTCGCCGTCCCGCAAAACTTTAAACAACATTTTATTATCTATCATAAACTGAACTTCTTTTTCTATATCAGCTGATTCTGGATGATCGGATTTATAATGAGGCGCTAGGGAATAATCAATCAACCCCAAACCGTTCCAAATAGTTTCTATATCCTGACCATAAGGTTTTTGATTGGGATCATCCACTATAGCCAAACCTTTTAAAGTCGGCGCCAAAACACACGCTCCAGCGCTGTAGCCCGCGTATACTATTGACCGGTCTAATTTTATAATCTCTTTAAGAATTACATCAAAACCACTCAAAGCCATAGCTTGTCTAAGCACAAAAGTATTACCGCCTCTTACCCAAAAAACATCATAATCAGCTAAAACTTTTTTTAAAACCTCAGTTTGGCCAAAATACTGCCGCAAATCCACAATATCAGCCTTAACCCCCAGGGTTGCTAAATAACTTATTTCCTCTTGCTCGCTTTGCTGACGGCGTTCCAAATCGTCAAAACAATCCAAAGCATTACCAATATAAGCCGCCTTTTTATTAGTATTGACTAGCAAAGTCTTAAATTTAGCCACATTATCTGGGCTACCGAATTTATAAGACGATAAATAAAATTTTACAGACATAAATCAATTATTAAACAAGATCAACACTATCTAGTATTTTACGGCAAGTACAATAATTCCCCAAATGGCCAATTGCTAGCCTGGAAGCTATAAAATTAATATCTACCTCTTTATCTTGTAACTTTGATATGCCTAAAGTTATGTGCGGATAAAAATTATTAAAACTAGATTTAATTTTATAATTATTTATCCAATATAAAGTTTTTTCATTAACTTCTGGTGGCACTAAACAATCACTAATCCCGGCCTTATACGATAAATATGGATCCAATTCCGTCATTATTGT
>JBMORS010000086.1:0-1654 GCA_049319925.1 Patescibacteria group bacterium
GCTTCTTCTTCATGATAAGCTTCTAACAAAGTTACCAAAATAGTCCTTTCTAAGCCCATAGATGGTTCTACCACATGAGGAACAAAACTTTGATTGGTTGCAGGATCAATGTAGGAAAAATCTTCTTTAGCGTGTTTAGCGTGCTGGCTTAAATCATAATCAGTCCGATAGGCTAATCCATAAAGCTCTTTTAAGCCAAAAGGATAATAATATTCAATATCAACCGTCCGTTTAGAATAATGAGCTCTCTCGCCCTCCTCTATTTCATGAAAAACCAGTTTATCATCGCGCACCCCTAAAAATTTAAGCCAATCTTTCATTACCTTAAGCCACATAGCAAAAGCTTCTTCCCATTTATCCGGACTAACAAAATATTCCAATTCCATTATTTCAAACTCGCGAGTACGAAAAATCCAATTGCCAGGTGTTATCTCGTTACGGAAAGCTTTACCCTGTTGAGCAATACCAAAGGGTAATTTTTTCCGCATAATCTGCTGTATAATCTTGAAATCAGTAAACATACCGGCAGCCAATTCCGGACGCAAATAAACTTCTGTGCCCTGCTCTTCTATTGGGCCCATATGAGTTTTAAACATCAAATTGAATTGCCTAACCGCCGTCAATTCTCCACCACAATCGGGACAAACTATATCTGCCAAATCAACTGGTTTTTCTTTGATATAACCAGGTTCCAAACTTTTACCCTCCAACAAATTGTCGGCCCTAAAACGCCTTTGACACTTTTTACAATCTACCAAAGGATCGGTAAAATTTTGCAAATGACCAGAAGCTTCCCAAACTTTTGTATTCATTATGATGCTGCTGTCCAAAACCATCATATCAGGACGCGACAAAACAAAATGTTTAAGCCAAGCCTGACGAATATTATTCTTTAAAATCGTGCCGTAGTGACCCCAATCCCAACTGTTGGCTAGCCCGCCATAAATGTCGCTACCGGCAAAAATAATGCCGCGCTGCTTGCAAAGCTGCATTACCTTATCTAGTAAATTACTGTCTGTTACCTTTTGGTTATTAACCATAAAATATCAACCAACTAATGTAAATTATGGCTATACTTTAATAGATTTTTACCCTTTTGGCAAGTTTAATAAAACCCAACTTTAAACAAAAATGGTTAAAACTAAATAAGGACTAACTTCTTCTACCCCGCGATCGCAGGGTAGAAGTATTTGCCTTAATTCATAACTCTGGTTGCTTTAGAAACCATCTCGCTCCGCTAGTTGACGGATGCGGAATAAAAGCCAAGCTTTTATTCAAGATTCTATTTATGCCTACAACTCCACACCTTTTTCTACTCTAATAACTCCACCTGGTTCCAGTACTACTAAATCACGACGCCTTAATTTTCCAGTTAAAAGATACTTAGCTAAGGCGCTATCCACATTGTCCTGAATCGCCCGCTTTAAAGGCCGGGCGCCATATAAAGGATCAAAACCTTTTTGAGCCAATTCTTTAACAGCCTCGGGCGTAGCCTGCAACCTAATATTTTTGGCTTCCAATTGTTTGGCCAATTTATTAAGCAATAAAGCTGTTACTTTTTCTATCTCCTCCAAACTTAGGGGCTTAAACACTACTATAGCATCAAAACGGTTCAAAAATTCCGGCTTAAAATAATCCTTCAATTTTTCTCTGA
>JBMORS010000087.1:0-1652 GCA_049319925.1 Patescibacteria group bacterium
TGGATTCATTTGTTCGGCAATTCTTTACAGCCCAGTGAAATTTTAAAATTGTCTTTTATTATTTATTTGTCGGCTTGGTTGGCCAGTAAGGGCGAGCAGGTTAAAAGTTTTAAGGATGGCTTAGTACCTTTTGTTTTGATTACCGGTTTAGTATTGGCTTTTGTTTTATTGCAAAAAGATTTGGGTACCACTTCGGTTATTGCCGCTAGCGCTTTTTTTACTTTGTTGGCGGCTGGAGCTGATTTTGGTCATTTGGGTTTGCTAGTAAGCGGCGGCGGTTTTTTAACCTGGTTAATGATAAAATTGGAACCTTATCGGGCAGCTCGTTTAACGGTTTTTTTGCATCCTGAGCTAGATCCACAAGGTATTGGCTATCATATTAATCAGGCACTTTTGGCAGTAGGTTCAGCCGGCTGGTTTGGTTTGGGTCTGGGCTATTCCAGACAAAAGCACGCTTATTTACCCGAAGTAACTGGGGATTCTGTTTTTGCCATTATTGCCGAAGAGTTGGGGTTTTTGTTTACAGCCTTGTTTGTCAGTTTGATAGGCTTTGTTCTGTGGCGGGGTTTTAAAATAGCTCGTTACGCGCCGGATGACTTTGGTCGTTACTTAAGCACGGGTATATTGGTTTGGCTAGGTTGGCAGAGTTTTATAAACATAGCTTCTATGCTTAATTTACTGCCCTTGACTGGCGTGCCTTTGCCCTTTGTTTCAGCTGGCGGTTCAGCCTTAATGATAGCTTTGAGCGGTATAGGTATTATTATTAATGTCTCCCGCCAGGCACGCTGGAAAGAAAAGATATGAAAAAAATAATTTGTTTAGGCGGCGGTACTTTGGGATCAGTTACGCCACTACTGGCGGTAGTGGAGGAGTTGTTAAAACGTCGCAATGATTTAGAAATAATTTGGTGGGGTACTTATAATGGACCAGAAAGTCGTTTAGTTAAGGCGGCTGGGTTGCCTTTTGTGGCTTGGCCAGCTGGCAAATGGCGTCGTTATTTTAGCTGGCGCAATCTAACTGATTTGCTGGTAATTTTTTACGCCTTTATTAAGGCCTGGTTTTGTTTAAAAAAAGAATCACCGGCTATTTTGTTAACAGCCGGCGGTTTTGTGGCCGTACCGATCGCTTGGGCGGCCTGGTTTAGGGGTATACCGGTTTTAGCTCATCAGCAAGATGCTATAGTCGGGTTAGCTAATAGGTTGTTAAAGCCCATAGCTGTTAAGTTTACTTTGACTTTATCAGATTCGTTTAAAGATTTTATTAAGTCTGATAAAACGATTTTAACCGGTAACGCCGTGAGAATGGGTTTTTTAAATCCACCGTCAGTAAGCAGGGCTAGGCAACTTTTAGGTTTATCGGTTGATAAAAAGACAATTGTTTTTTTGGGTGGCGGTACTGGCGCCGATTTTATAAACAATTTAGTAGTTGATAATCTGGCGGAACTTACTAAACTGGGGCAGGTTATCCATTTAACTGGTTTAGCCAAGTCAATTTCGGTTGAATCAAGTTTGAATTATAAAACAATTGATTTAACTAGTGACAGTTTAAATGTTTTACAGGCGGCTGACGTGGTGGTTAGCCGGGCTGGCCTTAGCACCTTGTCTGAACTGGCGGCTTTAGCTAAGCCGGCTATAATTATACCTATGCCGGAC
>JBMORS010000088.1:0-1640 GCA_049319925.1 Patescibacteria group bacterium
TATAGAAAAAGCTCAGACCATTCAGGAAAACTTGGTGGTTTATCAAATAAAAGGCGGTGATTATCTTTTTATATCAAACTCTAAGAAGAAATTTTCTTTTTTTGTGGATTTAATATGTTTCCGCCCGGTGATTATCTTTTTACCCTATTTAGATAATCAAGAAACTTTACAATCTTTTTTTAAAATAAAAAACAGCTTTCCTTCCAAACACATTTTTTATTTAAATTTGATAGAATGGTTTGGTGGTCGGCTGGCCAGTTAATTTTAAATCGGATTAAAAAATAATAAGTTTAATCCGATTTTTTATTTATTCAATTAAAACCTGGCTGCCGACTTGCGCCCAATTATACAGTCGTTCCATATTGTCATAGCTAACGTTTATACAGCCATGGCTTTTAGGTTGGCCAAAATCGTCGTGCCAGTAGGCGCCGTGAATGTAATAACGGTAGGCGCCGGTATAAAAATGTAAATTCCACTTGGTATTAGGGTAATCATAACCAGGACCCTTATAATGTTTGGTTGGAAACTTATTTTGAATCTCAAAATTACCAGTTGGTGTAGGTAGCCTAGCAATGCCGCTGGAAATTAAAAAGCTTTCCAACTGTTTATCGCCAAAAAAATAAGTTAAAGACTGATTTTTTAAATTAATCTTGATAGTTTTTATTTTTTTGGCCGTCGGATCTGAATTTAAAGGGTCATAACCGGCGGCTATTTCTGTGCCGTCTAAATATTTATCGCCGTCGCTGTCTGGATTGGTAAGTCCGGTACCTAGGGCTATTTCCCAGGCATCAATCAGGTAATCTTTATCACTATCAACTTCAATTAATTTTTGTCCGTTATTATGTCTGGCTGAGTAACCCAAATTTACTTCTTGTCCGTCTGGGTAGCCGTCGCCGTCGGTATCAACTAAATTGGGGTCGGTTTGATAAATATTAATTTCTTGTTCATCAGTTAAACCATCTTTATCAGAGTCAATCGTGTCAGCGGCGGTAGCTAATAGATTAGTTGGTCCGATTAATAATATTAAAATAAATGGAGCCAGTATTTTTTGAGATAGATGTCTTATCATAATAACTATTGATTTATTGTACTATAATTAGCGGATTTGGTTAAAAAAATGTTAATCTATAGTTATGGATTTACAACAGGGCCTTAAATTAATTGAGGAATTAAAGTTGCCCCATCCCGATTGGCGCTTTGTGACTGATAAAAAAGATTTGGAGGGTTTGTCCAAGGTGCTGGCTTATGCTGGTTGGACTATCAGAACGATTAAAGTTTTGAAAGGTAATTATAAAAATTATTATGCCAACTGGCTGTCTTTAAAACGTTTATCGTCAACTTTGGTTGATTTTCAGAAAAAGTTAAAGCATAAAGGTTTATTTATAGTTTACCCATCCTGGCGTTGGCGTAAGGGTGGAACTTTATTAGTAGATAAACAAGGTTTTATTGTAGAGGCAACTAAAGGACAAATAGCCGATTTGGCCAGGCACGGCCAAGTGCAAGCGCGTTATACCGGACAGCTTGGTAAAAATTTAAGACTAAGATATGGTCAGAACATTATTAGTCGTTTAGAAAGAAAGCATCTTAACCAGGCCGCCGCGGTAATTGCCGGGCTTCCTATGGGGGAGTATTATGGGGAG
>JBMORS010000089.1:0-12504 GCA_049319925.1 Patescibacteria group bacterium
ATATTCTTTATTTGAATACGGTAGGCGATCTGATTGAGGTAATGTCTGATAAAAAGTTATCAGCTGGACAGAAATTATTTTTAAATAATAAATTATTTTTTGAAGTTATTAAGCAACAAGGGAGTACCTATTTTTTAAAACCTCCGGTTAAAACAAGTCAGATTTATAATTTACTGATTAAACGAGGTTTAACACCGCTGCCGCCTTATTTAAAAGCCAGTCGTCTTGAGGAGGGAAAGCGGCGCCTTTTATACCAGACTGTTTTTGCCAAGGATTTAGGTTCGGTGGCGGCGCCGACAGCGGCACTTCATTTTACCAAGCGGTTGCTTAGTAACTTAAAAAAACAAGGACACCAGATTTGTTTTGTTACTTTGCATGTTAATTTAGGAACCTTTGCCACTTTAAAACCAGAGCAAGTTAAAAATAAAAAATTGCATAGTGAGTTTTGGCAGATTCCTGATAAAACCAGGCGGGCTATTTGGGCCGCTCAAAAACAAGGCAGTAAAATAGTAGCGGTCGGTACCACAGTAGTCAGGACTTTGGAGTCGGCTGGCAATTATCAAGCTGAGACTTTGGTAAACAAAGGAACCACTCAACTTTTTATTAGCCCGGGCTATAAATTTAAAACAGTGGATTGTTTAATTACGAATTTTCACGTGCCATCTTCCAGTTTAATGATGTTGGTGGCGGCTATAACAGGTCGGCAGCGTCTTTTAAACATATACCGGCAGGCTATTAAGAAAAAATTTAGATTTTTTTCCTTTGGTGATGGTATGTTGATAAAGTAGGAGAGATAGAGTTAGAAACTATTAAATCTTAAATCCTAAAATTTAAAAAATACCCAATTACAAATATCAAATTACAAATAAATACTTTAATGTCAAATTAGTCAATTTGATTTTTATATTGGGTATTGATTTGAAATTGTAAATTTGGTATTGGGATTTACTTATGGTTTATTCCTCGGATTGGTGGATTAGAATTTAGGATTTTGAATTAAATTATTGGTCGTCTGTGGCAGCTAATAACTTAGTTGCTTTTTCTTTAACAATATGCTATCATACATTACATACATATCTTATTATTCATACTATTCATATGTCTTTAGCCAAGCTACAAAAAATATCTGAACATTTAGACATAGATTATTTGGAATCGGTTACCTTGGGGGCTAGAGGGCAGGTGGTTATACCGGCTAGAATCCGTCGTAAACTTAAACTTAAAGCCGGTCAGAGGTTAATTTGTGTTTTAAGATCAGGTCGGTTTATAGGTATGGTAAAAATGTCTGACATCTCGCCAATTACCAAAATGCTTAGTAAAATGATAGCTGGTAATAAAGTTATTAAATAATTTAATTTAGATACATTATATATGTCAATTTTAAGGTTTTTTAAGCTAAAAAAGGTTTGGATCCCTGTTTTGTTGGTTATAATAATAGCCGGTTTGGTGGTATACGGCCGTAATCAGCAGGCTAAACCTAAATACACCACGGAAAGCGTAAAGCAGCAGGATCTGCAGCAAACTGTATCGGTAACCGGTACGGTTAAGGCGGCTGAACAGGTTAATCTGAACTTCAAATCGCCAGGTCGTCTGGCTAGTTTGGTTGTAAAAGTAGGAGATAAAGTTAAAGCCGGTGCTATTATAGCCCGTTTGGACAGTAAAGATGCGGCGGCTTCTGTTTTAACGGCTCAGGCTAATTTAAAATCGGCTCAGGCTAATTTGGCTAAATTAAAAGCTGGTGCCCAAGTGGAAGATGTGGCTGTTAGTCAGGCTGGGGTGTCGGCTGCTGAGACTACTTTGAATAATGCCAAACAGTCTTTATTAAATATTAAGGTTAGTCAGGATCGGGCTGTAGCTAACGCTTTGGCTCAGTTGGTTGGTTTGCCACCTCAAGCTGTGCCAGCTAAAACTAATACTTCAACTGGCAGTTTTACTTTAAGCGGTACTTATCAGGGGACAGAATTTGGAACTTATACCATAAGGTTTGATAATCGTTCTAATTTGGCTTATTCGGTTTATGGTTTGGAAAATGATTATCAGGAAGGCAGTTATACAACTTCAACGCCTATAGGAAAATTTGGTTTGAGTTTACAGTTTTCTTCGGTCGGTATTTTAGCCACTGGAGATACTTGGACTATAGAAATACCCAATACCTCGGCTGCTTCTTATTCTACTTATAAAGCGGCTTACGAAGCGGCTTTAGTAGCCAGACAGCAGCAGGTTGATGCGGCTGAAGCGGCTGTTAAGTCAGCCGAACAAGCTTTGGCGCAAGCTAAAGCGCAGTTTGATTTAAAAACCGCGCCAGCCAGGAGTTATGATATATTGGGAGCCGAAGCTCAGGTAACGGCGGCTCAAGCCGCCCTGGTTCAGGCACAAAATAGTCTAAGTGATCGTTATTTAGAAGCGCCAGTTAGCGGTACAATTACTAGGGTTAATTATGAGGTAGGTGAAACTACTTCTTTGGCTGAACCGATAGCTGTTTTGTTAACCGATAGCCAGAACGAAATAAAGGTTCAGGTTCCTGAATCTGATATAGCTAAACTTAAAGTTGGTCAACCGGTGGATATAACCTTAGACGCTTTTGGTAGCAGTGAGCATTTTAGCAGTCATATTTCTTTTATAGATCCGGCATCTACTGTTATACAGGATGTTGTCTATTATGAAGTTACTACGACTTTTGATGTTCAAGATGAAAGGATTAAGCCTGGTATGACGGCTAATTTAGACATAATGTCAGCTGAGGCTAAAAATGTTTTAGTCGTTCCTTTACGATCGGTTAGGTATGACAACGGTCAGACTTATGTGGAAGTTTTGTCCAATAATCAGTTGGAAAGGAAAAACGTCATAATGGGACTAAAAGGAGATGATGGTTTGGTGGAAATAAAAGAAGGTTTACAGGTTGGTGAGTCGGTTATCACTTTTAAATCTAATGGTTCTAAATAAAATGTCAGATTTAATAACTGTTAAAAATTTAACCAAGGTTTACGAAAATGATGGGGTAGCTACGCCTGTTTTGCATGGCGTGACTTTTACCATAAAAGCTGGTGAGTTTGTCTCAATAATGGGTCCGTCCGGTTCGGGTAAATCTACTTTAATGCATATTTTAGGTTTTTTAGACAGACTAAGCCAAGGCGAATATTGGTTCGAGGGTAAACAGGTAAGTACTTTAAGCGAAGACGAATTGGCTTTTATGCGATCTAGTAAAGTTGGTTTTGTTTTTCAACAATTTAATTTACTGCCCAAAACGACTGTTTTGCAAAATGTTCGTTTACCCTTGCTTTATGTTACTATGCCGGAACCAAAAAAAGACGAGTTAGCTAGGCAGGCTGTTGAAGCGGTTGGTTTGGGGCATCGATTGGATTATATGTCCAATCAATTATCTGGCGGTGAAAAGCAGCGGGTGGCTATTGCCCGGGCTTTGGTTAATGATCCTTCGGTTATATTTGCTGATGAACCGACTGGCAATTTAGATTCCAAATCCGGCGTGCAAATAATGAAAATATTAGATAGCCTTAACGACCGGGGAAAAACTATTATTTTAGTAACTCACGAAAAAAATACTGCCGAGCATGCTCGCCGTATTTTACGTATTAAAGACGGTTTGATTGAATCTGATGAAACAGTAACCGAGTCTGCCCGCCAGGCGGCTATTGCCGGGCAGTTAAAATAATTTTTAAAAGTATTGCTAATGGAAGCCCGTCATACACTAAAATTAACTTTGTCTAATTTATTAAGCAATCCTTTGCGGTCTTTTTTGACTATGCTGGGGCTTATTATTGGCATAGGCTCGGTAGTTCTTATCATATCGGTTGGTGCCGGCGCTCAAGTTTTAATTTTATCGCAAGTTAACCGGGTAGGTAGCGATTTAATAGGCGTTTTACCAGGTGCTTCCGATGATAATGGTCCGCCAGCTTCGGTTTTTGGTATTCAGGTTAAAACTTTGATAAACGACGATATTAAAGCTTTAGAAAACAACGCCGGTTCTTTGCATTTAAAGGCTATAGCTGGTTATGCCAGTGGTTTAGGTAAAATGACTTATGAAAATAAAACAATAGAAGGTGGAAGTTATGTTGGCGTTTCACCAGCTTATCCTGAAGTAGAAAATATTACCTTAATAGACGGCCGGTTTTTTACAGCCGAGGAAGACGGGGGTTTAGCTCGAGTAGCTGTTTTGGGCAGCGGTATAGTTGAAGAATTATTCCAGGGTGAGGATCCAATAGGCAAAACAATTAAAATAAAAAAGGAATCTTTTAAAGTGATAGGTCATTTAGATAAAAGGGGTTCAGCTGGTTTTAGTAATCAAGACGACCAGGTGATAATTCCTTTACAAACGGCTCAAAAAATAATGTTGGGCTGGCGTCATTTATCTTTAATAAGAGCCAAACTGGATAGTTCGGAATATATGGATTCGGCTGTGGCTGGTGTTAAACAAATTTTGCGAGCTCAGCATAAAATAGATACAGTTGATGAAGAAGATTTTTCGGTTCGTTCTATGGCTCAGGCTGTTGATATGCTAAAGAGTATCACAGATGCCTTTAGATATTTTTTGGCAGCTATTGCCGCCATTTCTTTATTGGTAGGTGGAATTGGCATTATGAACATAATGTTGATGGCTATTACCGAACGCATTAAAGAAATTGGACTTAGAAAAGCGGTTGGTGCCACTAACAGCAGTATACAAAATCAATTTTTATTGGAAACTATAATAATAACCCTGGTCGGTTCAATGTTGGGTATATTAGGCGGGTCTATTTTATCTGGTTTGATTACTATAGTAGTCAAAGCTCTTAATTATGATTGGGCCTTTATTGTTTCGCCTATTTCCATAGTAATAGCTTTATTAGTTGGTTTGTCTATTGGTTTGGCTTTTGGCTATTATCCAGCTCGTCGGGCGGCCCGACTCGATCCGATAAACGCTTTACGTTACGAATAAATGAAAATTAAAGATTATTTATCATTGGCGGTGTCTTCTTTTAAGCGGCAGGTTATGCGGACTATGCTGACCGGTTTGGGTATAGTTATAAGTATTGCCGCGGTTATTGTGGTTATTTCTGCCGCCCAAGGTGTTAAAGGTTTTATTGTCGGTCAGTTTGAAACTTATGGTACAAACATTTTGAATGTTGAAACTAAAATTCCGGAAACAGCTAAAAATTCTTCGGAAAGCGCTAATGCCCAGGCTTTAGGTACAGTGGTTACAACTTTGACGATTGATGATATGGAAGCTTTGCGTAAGTTGCCTAACATAAAAAATAATTATGCCGGGCAAATGGGTCAGGCAGTAGCTAGTTCGTTGACCGATAAAAAAACCATTACTTTATTCGGTGTGTCGCCTAGTTATTTAGAAATAGATACTAGTAAAATTGCGGTCGGACGTTTTTTTAGCAAAGAAGATGATGATTCTTTAGCCAGAGTAGTGGTATTGGGTTCCAATGTGGCTAGTGAATTATTTGGCGATGTTAATCCTATTGGCCAGGATATAAAAATAAAGCAGAAAAATTTTGAAGTTATCGGCGTATTCGAATCTAAAGGCGCGGTTATGTTTGTTAATTATGATGATTTTGTTTATATGCCGATAAGGACATTACAAAAACAGGTTTTAGGTATCAACCATGTGTCTTTTATTCTTAATCAATATTATGACGATACTAAGTTACCACAGACGGTTGCGGCGGTAGAGGATTTAATGCGTGACCGACATAACATAGATGATTCAGATATTAATAAAGATGACTTTCAGGTTCAGTCCAATGACGATTTTATGAGTATTTTAGATACGGTTATTGGCGGTTTTACTATATTGCTTATTATTTTGGCGGCCATATCTTTGGTGGTGGGCGGCGTTGGTATTATGAACATAATGTATGTTTCGGTTTTAGAAAGAACTTTTGAGATTGGTCTTAGAAAAGCTATTGGGGCCAGGCCTAAGCAGATATTGCTACAATTTTTAACAGAAGCTGTTTTAATAACCACCTTAGGTGGAATAACAGGTATTTTATCAGGAGTAGGCGTGTCTTATTTGATATCACTGGTAGCGGCTTGGCAGGGCTTTGCTTGGGATTTTGTGGTGCCGCTTTATTCGGTTGTTTTAGCCACTTCTTTTGCCGTGGCTTGCGGTTTAATATTTGGTCTTTATCCAGCTAAGCAGGCAGCCGCTTTAGATCCTATAGAAGCTTTACGCAAGGAATAAATACCAGAATTACTCATTAATTTTAATATTTAGTTTATTAAAAAATTGGCTAATATTAGCCAATTTTTATTATAAAAACAAACACCTTGACAGGTTTTTTAGTTATATTTACAATGAATTAGCACTCTCTTACTTAGAGTGCTAATAGAATAAATATATTTATGAATGAACGGCAACACAATCTATTGGCTGAAATTGTAAGAAATTACATAAAGAATGCCGAATTAGTGAGTTCTAAGGCCTTACAAGGCAGTTTCGGTGTTTCTTCAGCTACTATTCGTAATGAAATGGCGGATTTGGAAGATCAAGGTTATTTGTTTCAGCCTCATATTTCAGCTGGTCGGCAACCAACTGTTAAGGCCTATCGTTACTATTTAGACAACATAATGTCGCCGATTGAGCCTAGTAACCAAGACAAGAAAAAGCTTCAGTTAGTTATTAATCATCAAACTCAGGAATCAGAAGTAGTCTTGCGCCAGCTGGCCAAGGAATTAGCTGGTTTAACTGGTCAGGCGGTTTTGGTGGGTTTTAGTGATCGCGATATTTATTATACAGGTTTGTCTAATTTATTCGGACAACCGGAATTCAGCCATTTAGATATGGTGCGGGCAATTAGTTCGGCTATAGACCATTTAGATCAATCACTAGCTAATCTATATAAAACTATGGCCGATGATGTGCAAATAAAAATTGGTGCTGATAATCCTTTTGGTAACGATTGCGCCGTAGTTTATTTGCCTTATCCAGGTAGAAGTCATAATCATTTAGTGGGTTTATTAGGACCTTTAAGAATGGACTATGATTATAATGTAGGAACTTTGCAATATGTTAAAAAACTTTTCCAATAGTTCTTCAGATAAAAACCAAGCCGGTGATTTAGCAACCGATTTAAACAATCAGACCGACGAGCTTGGTACTTTAAAAAAACAGGCCGAAGATTATTTGGCCGGTTGGCGTCGGGCTCAGGCTGATTATTCTAATTTAAAAAAAGAAACTGAGCGGCAACAGATTGCCCTAGCTAAATTTGCCAATAGTGAACTTATTTTGGAGATATTACCGGTACTGGATTATTTTAAGCAGGCTTTAAAATCAGTACCGCCGGAACAGGTTGATTTACCCTGGGTCAAGGGTATAAGTCTTATTCAGGATAAACTCTGGCAAGTTTTGTCGGGTCATGGCCTAAAAGAGATTGAATCGGCCGGTAAACCCTTTGATCCTCTTTATCACGAAGCGATTCAGGATCTAGTAGTAGAAGGTCAACCATCAGGACTAGTGGCTGAAGAAATTAGACCGGGTTATTTGTTGCATGATAAAGTGCTACAGCCCGCTCAAGTTAAAGTTACTAAATAAAAATTAACATTAAAAAGGAATTTATGGACTATATTTGTCCGGAATGTGGTTACACCGACGATGCCAGAGGACGCTGTCCTTCTTGCAACGTTCCTCTTATCCATATCGATGATGTGGGTGAAGAGGTTGAAGCGGATAGTAATCATGACGAAGACGAATCTTTCTAAACCGGTGCTAAGCGACTTAGGTAAATAGTCGCTTCTCCGGCCAGGCTAATTAACACAAGTTGGTCTGGCTGGAGGGCAGGGTTAATTTACCCCTAATTTTTAAAGGAAGGAGGTGTTAATATGGCTATCATACGTTATAATCCAATGCTACCTAATTGGTTTGATAATGACAGATTTTTTGATGAGGTTGGTTTACAATCTTTAAGCGGTTTTGTGCCGGCTTTGGATGTATATCAGACTAAAGATGAGGTAGTGGTGGAAAGTCAGTTGCCGGGTTTAGACCCTAAAGATGTTAACATCGCCATTGAAAACGATGTTTTAACTATCGAAGGTAAGTTTGAAAAGAAAACCGAAGTAGACGAACGAGATTATTATCGCAAAGAAATACGTTCTGGTGGTTTTCATAGGTCAGTAGCTTTGCCAACAGCCGTGGATGGCGATAAGGCCAAGGCGGTTTATGAAAAAGGTGTGCTTAGGATACAAATTCCCAAAGAGGAGAGAGCTAAGCCAAAGACTGTTAAGGTTGAGGTTAAATAATTTCAGCCTTAAACGGCAGTACCTTCCCGATAAAATAGTTTAGGGGAGGTACCCCTCTTGGGTGAGATCTTAAAATTTTTTAAGGTTTCGCTTAAGAATAAGTTTAATAATCATTAATTAATTAAAAATATGCCTAAGATATTAGGAATAGACCTTGGAACAACCAACTCCTGTATGGCTGTTATCGAGGGCGGCCAGCCTAAAGTGCTGGAAAATAAAGAAGGAGCCAGAACTACTCCTTCTATGGTGGCGATTAATAAATCAGGTGAACGTTTGGTTGGTCTTTTGGCCAAGCGTCAGGCTGTGACTAATCCACAGAATACGCTTTATTCCATAAAACGTTTAATCGGTCGCAGATGGGATGATCCAGAAGTTCAAAGAGATTTAAAGGTTTTGCCTTTTAAGCTAGTAAAATCTGGTGAGGGTGTGAAGGTAGAAATGAATGGTAAACAGTATAGTCCGCAGGAAATTTCGGCTATGGTGTTGCAAAAGTTAAAGGCTGACGCCGAAGCCAAGTTAGGTGAAACTATTACTGAAGCTATTATTACCGTGCCGGCTTATTTTGACGATTCACAGCGTCAGGCTACTAAAGACGCTGGTGAAATAGCAGGCCTTAAAGTAAAAAGAATTATTAACGAGCCAACAGCCGCGGCCTTAGCTTATGGTTTTGACAAGAAAAAAGATGAAAAAATAGTAGTTTACGATTTGGGTGGTGGTACTTTTGATGTGTCTATCTTGGAAGTTTCAGCTGATACAGTGGAAGTCAAATCTACTAATGGCGATACTCATTTAGGTGGGGATGACTTTGATCAAGTATTAATTAATTGGATAATAGAGGAGTTTAAAAAAGAAAATGGAGTAGATTTAGGTAAAGATCCGTTAGCTTTGCAGCGTGTTAAAGAATCAGCCGAAAAGGCTAAAATAGAATTGTCTACTGCCACGGAAACCGAAATTAATCAGCCTTTCATAACTTCGGGCGCCGAAGGTCCCAAACACTTGGTAATGAAATTAACCAGAGCTAAATTAGAGGAGTTAGTAGGAGAGCTGGTTAATAAGACTTTAGAACCGACTAAAAAAGCTTTGGCTGATGCTGGTCTTAAGCCAGGTGATATCAATGAAATCGTGTTAGTTGGTGGTATGACCAGAATGCCGTTGGTTATACAAACAGTGGAAAAGTTTTTTGGCAAAAAGCCTAACGCTTCGGTTAATCCGGATGAAGTAGTAGCTATTGGCGCGGCGGTGCAGGGCGGTGTTCTACAGGGTGAAGTACGCGATGTATTGTTGCTGGATGTTACGCCGCTGTCTTTGGGTATAGAAACTTTGGGCGGGGTTATGACTAAGTTAATTGATCGCAATACCACTATCCCGACTTCTAAAAGCCAGGTTTTCTCTACAGCGGCCGACGGGCAAACCAGTGTAGAAATCCACGTGCTACAAGGTGAACGCGAATTTGCCAAAGACAATAAAGCTTTAGGCCGTTTTATTTTAGATGGTATTCCGCCAGCGCCGCGTGGTATGCCGCAAGTGGAAGTAAGTTTTGATATAGATGCTAACGGTATTTTGTCAGTTAAAGCTGTAGATAAGGCCACTAACAAAGAACAGCATATTACTATTACAGCTTCTTCTGGTTTATCCAAAGACGAGGTAGAAAAAATGAAGCAGGAAGCCGAGGTGCACGCTGAGGAGGATAAAAAGCGTCGTGAATTAATAGATATGAAGAATGTAGCTGAGTCTACAGTTTATCAAACTGAAAAAATGCTTAAAGATCAGGCTGACAAGGTACCAGCCGAAGTTAAAACCGAAGTAGAAGCTAAATTAGAAGAAGTTAAAAAGGTTAAAGATGGTGAAGATACGACTGCTATCAAGAATGCTTTGGACGCCCTTCAACAGGCCGCTATTAAGATAGGTGAGGCTATGTATAAGGCGCAGTCCGCCTCCGCCCAAGACTCTGGTGGATCTTCGACAAGCGAAGATTCTGAGACTGGCAAGTCGTCTGAAGACAAAAAAGATCGAGGCCCGGTGGAAGGCCAGTATGAAGAAGTAAAGAAATAATATTAGTCGTTCCTGCGAAAGCGGGGGGACAGCTATATTTAGCTAACCTAATTAATATTGTCATTCCCTGCTTGACAGGGAATCTAAAAATTATGAAGGAGGGAAGTTATTACGTGTATATTTTAGCTAGTACTAAAAACGGAACGTTATATATTGGTGTAACTAACAATTTAATAAACAGAGTATTTCAACATAAAAATAATTTAGTATCTGGTTTTACTTCACGTTATAAGATATATAAATTGGTTTATTATGAAAAGGTCGGCGATATTTTAGAAGCGATTAAAAGAGAAAAACAGCTTAAGAAGTGGAATAGATCTTGGAAAGTAGAGTTGATTGAAAGTTTTAATCCTAGTTGGAAAGATTTATATAATGAGTTAATTTAATTATGTAATTAATTATTAAGTGTTATTCCATGCTTATTTGCTCCGCTTTGGCGGTGGACAGGGAGTCTAGTAATAATTCTAGATTCCCGCTTATAGCGGGAATGACAGATAGGTATCAATTTATTATGTCTCAACAACAACCCCAGCAAATTCAGGTTAAAATAACCGACGAGGTGTTAAAGGGCGTTTATGCCAATATGGCGCAGATTGCTCACACCAAAGAAGAGTTTGTGGTAGATTTTCTTAATCTTATGCCACCGCAGGGTATTGTGGCAGCCAGGGTGTATCTTAATCCGGCTCATGTTAAACGTTTGGCCGCCGCGCTTACGGAAAATATTAAAAAGTACGAAGAGCAGTTTGGTCAAATAGAATCCACTGGCCATAGTGCTCCTTCCATCGGTTTTAAAACTGAATAGCATTATCGAATTACGATTTACGAATCACGAATTACGGAATAAGATAGCTCGTGATTCTTGATTCGTTATTCGTGATTCTAATATTTGTTCTTTTACAATTTGACAATTAAACTGCGTCTTAGTAGAGTAATAAACTAAGACAAAAATAGTTAATTAAAAAATAATTCACAAACATAAAAGCGAGGTGTGGTAATGGTTAAAGAAAAAGTAATTAATGATCCAGGCCGAAAAATAAATGTTTCGGCTTTACCAACCACTTGTCACGCCATTTTACATAAGTTTGATACGTCTAAGGGCGATCAAAGACTTAAGTTTAAAATGGTCAAAGAGGAATTAAATTCAGATAGTGTTTTATTGACTTTGAATGGGTATTGCGGTCAAACTAAAGTTGAAAAATTTTTGGAAATAGGAGGCTTCATCGACATTATTAATTGCGGCAAAATGAAATTAATTGAAGTTGTTGTAAAAAATAATCAATTTTCCAATAAACTTTTCTTGGGAGTATAAAATGTCTAAGCATAATGGTAATGGGTATGCGAAAGTTTCAGAATTAGACACAACCGGATTGCCAAAAGGTAGAAAATTATTTCTGTGCGTTAAGGAGGCAGAAAAGTCAATAGAATTTATAGTTCAGGTGGTGAATAAAAACAGATTGAAAATTTGTTTTAACAAAGCATACTGGATTGTAAAATTTGAAAAAATATTTTTAGAACAAATAATTGACATTCCCGATAATATTTTCCCTTTTTCTGGTAAAATGACCGTTTCCAATATATTGGTAAAAGAAAAGGTAATAAAATCCGCTGTTGAAGAAGTAGAAAGAGATGGTGTTAATGGAGAAAATGATAAAGAGGAAAATTTAGCCAAAATGGCTTCATTTAGTTATAATAATCAACCATTTTCGGTTCGTATATCACACTCAAACCCGTTTGGAGGTAAAAAATGAGAGGATCTAATTCGTTGTTTCATCTTAGAGGGCAAGGTAGTATACCACCGGCGATTTATTCAGCAATCAATAATCAGCATATCAGAGGTTCTTCTGGTTCGATTAATAAGAGTTACCTCAAAATAAAAAGAAAAAATGGTACTGATTATCGCGGTACTCATTTGAAAAATTAAAATTTTTTATAGACGCAGTTGTGTGTTAATAACACTCTGCGTCTTATTTAATGTCAAAATTAAAGTTTATAATTATAATCCATTGGTGTCATTCTGAGCCCCGTTAGACGGGACGAAGAATCTTTATAAATTTCAACTTTTACATTAAATTATGTCAAAAGATTATTACAGCCTATTAGGCGTTAATAAAAATGCCTCGGCTGAAGAAATAAAAAAAGCTTATCGCAAATTGGCGCATCAACATCATCCAGATAAAAATAGTGGCAGTGATGCTAAGTTTAAGGAAATAA
>JBMORS010000090.1:0-1588 GCA_049319925.1 Patescibacteria group bacterium
AACACGCCTTGGCTTATCTGTCAGGCAACTTCCGCTCTGTTACCAGGGCTTAAATATGGTGGCAGGTTAATTCCTAAACTGCGGGTAGCGGCCTTATTAAATAATATAACTTAGTGGCGGAAAAGTTGTTTTTCCTTTATAATATTCAGGCAGAGGCTTATTATAATTAAGGAAATATTGGCCAAAAACCACTTAAAATATGGCAAAAAATTCCAATAATAAAAAACCAGTTAACCGTGATAATGGGGAAGTAGTAGGTTTATCAGCCGAAACTAAACACGGTTTGGCAGTAGTGGCTTTGTTGGCGCTAGCTATAATTTTTGTTTTATCTTTTTTGGATTTATCCGGTCTAGTCGGTCAGGGCGTAAAAAAAGGTTTAATTTTTATGTTCGGTTGGGAGGCTTATTTAATACCGATTATTTTGTTAATGACTGGTTATGCTTTAATGCAGCCGGGTTGGCATTTGCGTTTAAGGCAGGCAGTAGGTTTGCTGTTAGTTTTATCAGGTCTGGGTGGTTTAATTCATTCCAGTTTGGAAAATATTGATTGGTGGCAGGCTGTTAAGCAGGGCCTAGGTGGAGGTTATTTGGGTTTTATTTGGTTGTGGATTTTAACACCGGTTTTGGGTGAATGGGGGGCCGTAGTTTTACTGTTAGCCATTTTATTGGCTGGTATATTAGTTTTGTTTAATACTTCACCGGTTAGTTTGTGGCAGAGTTTTAAAAATGTTTTCTTAAAATGGCAATCGGCTCTTAATCGGCCGGTGATGGATAATGCGTCAGTTAAAAATAAATTGGATAAGGCTCCAGTTTGGCGCGAGGATAAACCTATTAAAGAAGATATGCCAGTTAGCCGGATTAAGGAACAAATTTTGCCTAGTCTGGACAAAGTTTTTAAAAAACGCCCGGTTGAGGAATCCTTGTCGCCGGTTGGCTCGGGTAATCCGGAGGTTGTTAAATTGCCTTTGCCGCCCAGACAGATACAAATTAAAACTGATTTATTAGAGGAGAGAACCGGCAAGCCGACATCGGGGGATATAGAAGCTAATAAAGAAAAAATTAGGCGCACCTTGCTAAATTTTGGTATTGAGGTGGAAATGGGTCCTATTAACGTGGGCCCAACAGTTACCCAGTATACATTGGCACCGGCCCAGGGCGTTAAACTTTCTCATATTACTACTTTGAGCAATGATTTAGCTTTGGCTTTGGCTGCTCATCCAATTAGAATAGAAGCGCCTATTCCCGGCCAATCCCTGGTTGGCATAGAAGTGCCCAATCAAAGTGTGGCTTTGGTGGGCCTAAGGGAAGTTATAGAATCCGAAGAATTTAAAAAACGGCCATCTAATTTGTGTTTTGGTTTGGGTCGTGACGTGGCGGGACGGTCTTTTGTCGCCAATTTAGAAAAAATGCCTCACTTGCTGATAGCCGGCGCTACCGGTTCCGGTAAGTCAGTTTGTATAAACAGCATATTGTTGTCATTACTTTATACTAATTCACCAGACGAATTAAAACTTATTTTGGTGGATCCAAAGCGGGTGGAATTATCCTCTTATAATAATGTTCCTCATTTATTAACTCCGGTTATAACC
>JBMORS010000091.1:0-1585 GCA_049319925.1 Patescibacteria group bacterium
TTAGTAGTTAGTCTTTAGTTCTTAGAAAAATCAATAGTGTTTAATTCACACTTCCGGTCTACAGTTCGATGTTACCCTGAACTGTAGACTAAAAACTATGAACTATTACACAAACTTGATTATCAAAGCCATAACCAACGAGTAAATGGCAATAGCTTCACAAAAAGCTACGGCCAAAATCATCGGGGTCTGAATTTTAGAAGCAGATTCCGGGTTACGACCAATTGATTCCATGGCTTTAGCAGCCAATTTACCAATGGCTACGGCCGGAAAAATACCTCCACCTACTATAGTCAAACCGGCAGCAATACTTTTTATTACTTCCGGAGTCATAGTTACGGCAGCTTGTACTGCCTCGACTTCTGCTGACATAGTTTAAATCCTTTCTGGCTGGTTAATAACCGCTACGGCTGTTGATTAATTTTTTATTTTAGCCGTCAGTTTAACCTACCTGGTTAATTACTAAGTAATTAGACTCTGGCTTATTTAAAAAATAAACCAAGGGCCAAATGCTTAATGACTGTGCTCGGCAGTAGCAATTGTTAAAAAAACCAAAGTCAATAACGAAAAAACCAAAGCTTGAACCAAACCAACAAATATTTCCATAAATAAAAACGGTAAAGGAGCGATATAAGGCACTAAAGCCGAAACCACTATCAACAAAACCTCACCAGCGAAAATATTACCAAAAAGACGAAAGGAAAAAGAAACTACTTTGGCTACCTCGGACACCAATTCCAAAATACCGACAAAAAACATAACTACCTTTTCTACACTAAAATTTTTTATTAAACCGACAAAATCCAAATATTTGCTGGCATGTTTAAAAAAGCCCAATATTACTATGCCAAAAAACTGAGTACCTAACACCGAAATTAAAGCTATAGCCAAAGTGCCGTTTAAATCAGCCGAAGTAGAACGTAAAAAAGGAACTAAAATAGTCTGGCCATGATGTACTTCGTAAATACCCACACTGCCTACGCCCGGCAACAAGCCAAACCAATTAGACAATAAAACAAAAAAGAAAATGGTTGCTACAAAAGGGAAAAATTTTTGCGCTTTGTCTTTATCGCCTGTTATGCTAGCCACAAAATTAACACCAAACTCCACCAGACTCTCTAATAAATTTTGTAGTCCCGTAGGCACCTCGCTTAATTTTCTAACTTGTAAAGCCAAAGCCACCATGGCCAAAAAAACTGTTACTAACAAAGCCACAATCAACGAATTCGTTACTGCGAAAGATCCAATATGGAAAATAGGTTCGGCGGCTAAAGAAATATTCATAATAAACTAATTCAGTTTAGTGTCATCTTCCTTCTTATCATTGTCTTTAGACGATGGTTTGGCTTCTTCGTGGTGAAGCAGATGAGCCAATTTTTTATAAATCATCCAAGAAGTTATAAACATAGAAAGTACCACGCCTATTAACATAAAAAGTGGCGTAGCTCCCAAAGCCTTGTCTAGCAATCGACCGCCCACGGCTAATACTATTAAAGGCAGGGCTATAGCATAACCAAGTTCCCAGGCTAAACCTAAAGCACTAGCAAAAGATTCATCAGCTAAAGGGGCTCCACTTTCCTTATTT
>JBMORS010000092.1:0-1570 GCA_049319925.1 Patescibacteria group bacterium
TAATCACCCTCCCACCGGGCTGCAAAGCTTGTAAAGTGGGCAGATCTTGGCTACGCCAAATTATTACCCCCTGTTCACCACCAATTTGCCTACCGCCGCCCTCATCCTTCAAAGTAAGCCAGTCCAAGTAATTACCATCAGTTCTAACTGTAACCACCATATCAGTGACTGGTTGGTCACTTTCATTAGACAACAATAATTGATAGGACATTTCCTGACCTAAATCAGCCGAACTTTTTAAAGCCACATCGTTAACTGTCAGACTGGCCTTAAGCTGGGGCTTAATAACATTAACTGTTAAAACTTTTTCTTCTTGAACTATAAACTCAGACGACTGATTATTTAAACCAACAGCCAAAGCGAATTGCTGCTCTCCTGGCACAGCACTCAAAGTAAATCTCCCTTTAAATTCTACTGAAGCTTCCTGGTTAGGTTCCAAATCGGACAACAACCATATGTTATTACTATAATCGGTCTTAGTTAAATCAGGCACAGCTAATTCAAAACCGCCCGGCGAAACCAATCTAATCAACAAACCACTTATTTTGTCAGTTGAACTATTCCGATAAGTAGCCTTAAACAAGGCTTCCTGATCCAAAACTAATTCAGTCGGACCAGCTACTTCTAAATTAATAACCGAAGCAATAATTTCTGTACTAAAAGATAAATTTTTAGAATACTGCACCCGGACATTGTCTGGTTCGTAAGATAAAACAACTCCGAAATCTTTATGGTCACCAACTTGGCCTATCAATTGTCCTTTTATAATTATCTCCCCTTTGCCTCGGCCGACTATAGCCGGCAGAACAAAATGCGTTCCACTGGCATTATCAGCTTGCGGTTCAGATGAAGAAAAAGTAAAACCGTCCGGATAACGCATATTTATATCTACCGATTTTAACCCAACTGACTGACTATTTTCGTAAATTAGGCGATATTCAACCATTTGACCAGAAGGAGCAGCCGAGGGACCAGTTAAATTAAAATTCACAGCCTCTTCCCCAAACTTGGCTGAACTGCCAAAAACTAACCAACCAGCTATCACTAAAAACAAAGCTAACAACAAAAAACCTATAGCATAAGACCAAATACGACGATACTTAGCTTCTTTTATGGCTTCGGGGAAATCTGTCTCTTCAGAATATTTATAAAAATTATCCAAGGCTTTGTTGGCTTGTTTTAAATCTTGGGTTTTGGCTGACCCTTCTTCGGCTGCTGGCGAAGAAATTATAAAATCGTTTACTTTACTTGATTTCATACCCAGTAACAATAATTTCACTTAGCCAAGCCTGTCAATTTAAATAGTCTTAGCTGTTTAGCTAAGAATCTCCGGCCGGCAGTGTTTTTTAAATATATTTCTCTATGCTTGGCATCTTGTTCGTTTAAACAAGCTTCATAATAAATAAGCTTAAAAGGCCTGCGCCAACTTGTGGAAAAATTTAAACCTAATTTATGTTCTTTTACTCTCTTTACCAAATCCTTAGTATAGCCTATGTAATTATTATTATCTTTTAAACTCTGTAAAACATAGGTATAAAAGAACATTGGTGAAATTTTGTTACTGGGCATA
>JBMORS010000093.1:0-1569 GCA_049319925.1 Patescibacteria group bacterium
TAAAAACTATTTGTTTTATGCTGTTACCTAATAAAGTAACCTCTTTATTTTTCTGCTGCCCAACATAAGATCTTAACTGCCAATTGTTTCCTTGATCAGCAGAAAAATACAAACCGCCCGATCCTTTGTTGCTGACTTTAATATTACAAGATGCCCCAGCTAACACCAAAACAGCTATTAACAAAATATAAAAATTGTTACTAAATTGCTTATTCATAATTTTTAAATTAATTTACTTATTAAATAGTCCATAGCTAGTCTAACCTGACCGTTTTGGTTCAATTGACGCTGGGCGGCCAAAATAGCGTAAGCCCAAACTAATATCTTATCTAATGATTGTTGCCTTACTACTAATTCTACCTGATTTTTTAAGTTTTGATAACGCAAATAGGAATTCAAACCTAATTTCATTAATAAAATATCCCTAACTATATCAGACCAAATTATCAACAATGCCATAGCCCTGTCGCTATCTTTATCTTTTTTAAATTCTTGTTCTAAAAAATTTTGGGCCGCTTGCCAAATATTATCACTGGTTAAAATATTCAAAAAAATAACAGCCTGATTTAAATTTTCTTGCCAAGCTTCTTTAGACTCATGATAATAAAAAGCTAAACCAGGCCGACCTTGTGACCATACGGCTAATTCTTTGCTTTCTTCTAAACTACAACCTCTGTCTAATAAAGCCTTAGCGATTAAAGATTCTGATACCAAACCTAATTTAACAACTTGGCAGCGAGACAAAATAGTTGGCAATAAAGAAGATTGATTATTAGCTAATAATAAAAATAAAAAACCTTGGGGCGGCTCTTCTAAAATCTTAATTAAAGCATTAGCGGCTTCATCGCTAAGATTTTCAACCCCTTCTATAACCGCTACTCGTCGACTAATTTGTCTGCTGGATAAAAAAGCAAATTCTTTAAGCTGCCTAACAGCCTCAATGCTTATATTTTTTTTATCCGCCTGCTTGGCCAACCAAAGTACTTCACTATATTGACCTGACGCTATTTGCCGACAAACCAAACAATCTCCATCCGGCTCCCCCTGTTTAGGTGACTGACAAAATAATTTCTGAATTATTCTGACAGCTAAAACAGACTTACCTACACCATTCGGTCCTAGCAAACAAAAAGCATGCCCTTGTCCTAAAGTTATGGCCCGATTCAAATAATCATAAACTTCTAAATGACCTGTTAATTCTGGCATAGTTAAATCTGGTCAATTTTTAGTTTCTCAATCTCTTTAAACCAAACAGCCAAAATCATAAAAACAAATAAAAAAGCATAATCGTTTTTATAAAGCGGTGTATCCACTACACCATAAACTAACCAAGGCAGTAGCATTATTACAGGTAATAACCAACCCGGCTTAGTAATTTTCCAAAACAAACCGAGTAAAATAATCAATCCCAAAAAACCTTGAAATAACCAAACAGTTAAATACAAATTATGAGGAAACAAACTGGCGTAATAAAATTCTATACTATAACCAGGTAATTTATTTTCTGGCAAATTAGGTTGAAGCTTGTTTCTAAACAAACTCTGCCAACCACCTAAACCTATACCAGTC
>JBMORS010000094.1:0-1559 GCA_049319925.1 Patescibacteria group bacterium
TTTTAATTTTTATTATTATCTAAGAGCCCAGGGTAAACTATGGTTATGGCGATTAGGCTGGCAAATAGTTAATTTATGGTCGCCACGAGTTAAAACTATTTTGATTAATTATTTTAAAGCAGATAAGCCAGACTTAGTAATAAGTTCCAATTTAATGGGTTTAGGTTTTGGTGCGGTCAAGGCAATTAGGGCGATGGGCTTAAAACATATTCATATATTGCATGATGTGCAGTTGTTACAGCCGTCAGGTTTGTTTGCTTGGAATAAAAGACGGGATTCAATTTTAGAAAAAATTTATCAATGGTTTACTAAACGAATTTTTAATGAAGTGGGGGTGGTGGTATCACCGTCAGTTTGGTTGATTAGGGAACACGAAAGAAGAGGGTTTTTTATCAAATCAGTCAAGCAGGTTTTGCCTAATCCAGTGCCGCTCAAATTGGTTAGCCCAATTATTGAACAAACAATGGAGGGTGTTAAAGAAATATTGTATGTCGGTCAGGCGGCGGAACATAAAGGAGTTAGTTGGCTTATAAAAACTTTGCAGCAGTCTAATTTAACTGGTTGGCGATTGCGTTTGGTTCTTTGGGCTGATAAATCGACTAAGCAAAGTATAGATAAATTAATAAAAAATGATAAAAGATTTGAAGTCGCGGTTGATTTAAGCCAAAAAGAAATAGATTCTTATATAGCCAAATCTTATTTAGTGATTATGCCGTCTTTGTGTTGTGAAAATTATCCCACAGTCATTATAAAAGCTTTATCTTTGGGTCGGCCGGTGTTGGCGGCTCAATCAGGCGGCGTTCCAGAAATAATTAAATCCAATATAAATGGTTGGTTGTTTAGGCCTGGTGATGGTGAAGGTTTTTTGGCTATTTTAAATAATTTATTACAGCAACCGGATTTAGTTAATCAGGCGGCTAAAGGGGCTGTGGAAAACTCGGCCGGCTTGAGCTTGGAGGAGTATGCGGCTAATTTATTAAGTTTAGTTAAGGCAAGTAATTTGGCTTAGTTTAGGTAAAAATCTTCTAATAGCTTAAGGGTTTGTACCTTAAGTTTTTTTGTGTTATCTTAAGGTCAATTTGGGTAAAAATAAAAAACGAATTTTAAAATAAAATATTTAAGGAGGGTTTATGAAAATAACCTGGCCTAAAAATAATGAGATTCGGATTGAGGGATTGAAATTTAAAGAATTGTCTGGTTGCGGCATTTCTTTGGTAAAGAAGGCGGATAGTTTGGAAATTATAGTTAGTAATTGCAAAACTAAGCCAGTCAAAATTAAAGTCAGTTATGACGATGAATCTGAACAGTTTTACGTTATTGGACAAATAAACGGTCAGCCAGTTGTCAGTAATTGATTTTTAAAAATAATATTCGGATGGGCATTAATAATATAATATCCATCCGTTACTTTTTTAGTCAGTTTGTTATTCAGCGGGAAAAAATGTCTAGGTGGACATTTTTTCCCGCTGAATAGGCAACTAGATATGATAGCTTATTTATAGTTAGACTTTAACTGATAATTTAAGTTTAGATTGGGGAATTTGCCGTAAATTAGATTG
>JBMORS010000095.1:0-1510 GCA_049319925.1 Patescibacteria group bacterium
TTTGTGGCAAGCTACCTGGCCGGTGGCTCTAACCATAGCTTTAAATTTGATTTATTTTAAAACTGATACCATTCTCTTATCTTTATTCCGACCACTAGAAGAAGTCGGTTTATACGGCGCCGCTTACAAAGTTTTGGAAGTTCTACTGGCTATACCAGCTATTATTGGCGGCCTGATTTTACCCCTAGCGGCCCGCTATCACAGGCTAGACCAGACAGCTAATTTGCAAAAATTATTCAGCGGTACTTTTGATAGTCTATTAGCCGCTGGGTTGGCTGTAGTAAGTGGCAGTTTAATTTTAGGTGAAAAAATTATGACAGCCCTATCTGGTCCGTCTTTTGTTGTGGCTGGACAAATTTTGGTTATTTTAAACCTGGCCACGGCTTTAATTTTTTTGGGTAATGCCGCCGGCTATTTTATTTTCGCTTTGGATAAACAAAGAAAAATGTTTTGGCTTTATCTGCTAGCCGCTATCAGCGCCTTAATTAGCTATTTAATATTCATACCGATTTTCGGGCTGTGGGCGGCCGCTTGGATTACTGTCGGTGTGGAAGCTTTAATGACCTTAGGCAGCCTGGCCCTGCTTTATAAATGGGGTTTAAAACCCACCAGCGAACGCTGGCCTAAAATAATTGTAATCACCCTACTTTTATCAGCTATTTTAATGCTGCCACTGGCTTGGTGGCTTAATATTTTACTAGGTGGTTTGATCTATCTAATAACTGCCTGGAAACTAAAGATGATACCCAAAGAAGATTTACTGCTCTAATAACAAACCTTAATCAAATTTCACAGCAAAACTATACATACCCATAGAACAAACGCCGCGCAGTGTACCCTTGGCTTGGTTGGCTGTTAAACTAATATCTTCCACGCCAGTAGGTGATAAAAATTTCTGATAATCCAGTTTAGGAATTGTTAAAGCTGCCGAACAATCAAAAGTATTATTGGTTTCTATTCTAAGAACTGTTGGCAGACCAGCCGTCGCTTTTAAACTCCTAGGATAATAACCGCCTTTGGCGGTTATATTTATATACTGCACACCATTTTCCGTATAAACCAAAGACGAATCACCACTAACCGGTTCTCCTGCTGACGGACCGACAAAAATTAAGTAACCAGTTAAAACCAAAGACACCACAGCAACTAAAGAAGCAAAAATTATAACTGCTTTCATAGTTTATAAATTAAATAAGGGAGCGATTAAACCGGCGCCGGCCAAAGCATTTAATAAATTAAACACTGCTAAAACTATAACCACTAATCCAGCGGTTTTAAAAAAGTAACCACGCCAAGATTTAGATTGTAAATTAAAAGAACTAAAAGACAAAAGCCACAAAACCGGCAGGGTACCTAAAGCAAAAAACAGCATGGTCAAACCGCCTTGCCAAAAGTCTTTTACTGACAAGGTGTAAAACTGCATGGCCTGAGTAAAACCGCAAGGCAAAAAGAAAGTGGCCGCCCCCAATAAAGCTGCCAAAGTCCAGCGTTCAGCTTTTATTTTATTCAA
>JBMORS010000096.1:0-11532 GCA_049319925.1 Patescibacteria group bacterium
TTACTTACAGTAAATTTAATTATACCACTAATTTTACTTCCGTCACAAAAACATGTCAGCTACTTATTCTTTTCTATTAACCTAGCCAATTCTTGTTTATATAATTCATTGTCTGGCTCTTGCTTTAAAACTTCTTGCCACTCTGTTATAGCTAAACCTAATTCCCCACTATTTTCTAAAAATCTAGCGTAGGCTACCAACACTTCTGATCTAGAAGATGTTTTTTGTAAAGCTTCTATATATAAACTTTTTACAAAATCTTTACCAGCGTTTAATTTTTCTTGTTCTAAAGTTATATATTTTAACCAAGCATCAAAATTTCCTGGATCTATATCTAAACCTTGCTTAATAGCTTGCTTGGCTAAATTATGCTCCTTTGCGGTAATATAAACCGTATATAAAGAAGTATAAGGACCTATTTCATCATTTTTTAATTCAGCGGCTTCTAAATAAAACTGTTTAGCTAAATCAAGTTTACCCAGACCAAAATATTGAGCTCCTATATACATCTTAATCTTAAATTTATCCAAAGATGTCCCTTGATCCTCGTTAAATTCATTCCACATTTTTTGCCCCTCGGCTAATCTTGTCTCATATATCCCCTTTTCTTGGGCAGTTAAATTATTATCTATATCAGACAAAACAACATTATTAACAGTATTAGCCGGCTGACTATTTTTACTTTGCCAATAATCATAAGCCACGATACCCGTGCCTAGTAATACTAAAACTACAGCTAGACTTAAAAAAATATTAAATTTTTGGTTGGATTGATACATATGTCAGAATGATAATTAAGATCGCCGCAGTCGCTAAGGCTCCTTCGCGATGACAGAAAGTGTGTCATTGCGAGGAGTCTAAGTGACGAAGCAATCTAGATTGCCGTGCCTTCGGTAAGCTCAGACTCGCAATGACAAAGCCCGTCCATTCACAATAGGAGAATAGCGGATTGGATAAGAAAAATCAATAATTTTTCTGGATTCCCACTTGCGTGGGAATGACAGCGCCTCGCCATCCTGATCACCCGAAGGGTGAGAAGGATCTCGTTGTTGAATAATACTCTGCGCCAAGATTCTTCCCCCGCGGACGCGAGATCAGAATAACGGTAAAAGTGACAGGACTCGGGGCTCAGAATGACAATAGATTAAGAGTAAAAATGACGTAAATTAATTATTCAGATAAAAATTAAAACCACCCCCGAAACGAGGGTGGCCAATCTTAGTCTGGAACAAATAAACAGGAATTAGCACCTATATTAATTATAGCAAAACTACCTAAATAGTCAATACAAAATACCGTGGACCCAAGGGGAATTGAACCCCTAAGACTAGGGTGCTAACTCCTGTCTTGTCTGCCAGACTGGGCCCACGGCTTATAAATTATACTAAAATCTTGATAGGCTAATTCGTACGAATTAGCCTATGTTATCCACAAGGTAACCAAAGATATTACAAATAAAAATCAACCCCCATCAAAAGACGGGGGTTGATTTTGTCTTAGGTCCTAAGTGGCTTTATGCCACATAGAGCTAAAAGACTTTTAGACTAGATATTACCCCGACACTAGCCCCACTCCGCTAAAGAGCGGGACAGTTCGGGATAGCACACTTAATTTTCACTAGCCTTAATAAGGCTAATTAATTATTAAGGAGTTTACTTAGTCAAGGTCTGCGTATTAGTTGGCAGATTCTTTACCAAGTATCCATTGTTCCAGTCCAAAGTGGTAGCACTGTGGCTAGAAGCACTTTGATCTGTCCAAACAAAGGAAGCTGCAGTACCAGCAACCGTAGCATAGGCAGCCGGAGCTACGTAAGTAACGGGCTGAGCAATGCTGGTGTTGATATTATCACCAGTAGCCAAAGTGGCAGTAACAGTGGCGCGTAACTCGTAAGTCTTAGCACCGCTGATTTGCTGTTCATCAGTAGCTACAAAGGTAATAGTACCAGAAGAATTAAGAGCACCGACCGTGGCTTCGGTAGCTGTACCAGTAATTTGCGTGTTGGTGTCAGCATCCCAAAGCGTAGAGGATGTTATCGCCGGATCATCAGCCGCACCGCCAGTCTTGGTAACAGTGAAGATTAACTTCTTCCAACCAATAGTACCAGTACCATTGGTGTTCACAGAGAACTTAGCCAAAGTCTGGGTACCAGTGCCAAGCAAAGAGTTCAAGGCAACATTGGTAATGGTCGGAATAGCCTTGTACACGTACATAGCATTAGCAGCCACAGCAGAACCTAAGCCGGAAACGGCCGCGGAAACACCTTGTGAATTGCGAGCTGTAGCAGCACTCAGGCTAACAGTCACGGTTTCACCAGAAGTACCAGCACCGACACCAACTGAGGCCAACTGTAAGTCCACAGACAACACCTTATTGGCATTGGCTGGAACAGACCAGCTAAGACCTGAGAAGGCTACAGAAGCAGCCCCCGGCTTAGTAGCCAAAGTGGTAGCGCCGTCCTTTAAGATAACGTTCTGGATAGTAGTAGCAGCAGGAATAGTTACAGTCACGTCAGTAACGGTATAACCGTCATTAACGGAAGCGAACTTAAAGGCAGCCACATTCACGGTGCCAACGTCGTCAAGCAACTTAGCATCTGGGGAAGAAGCATCCTTAGTAGCTGTCAAAGAACCAGTACCGGCTGTAATAACCTGACCAGTCACAGCACCAGTAGTGGAAGTAACAGCTGAAGAAGCAGTTGTACCACTAATAGTTGTACTAGATGTAATTGTAGCAGTGCTGCCTGGTGTTATGCTGGAGCCAATGTTACCGTAGATCTTTACCTTAATGGTAGAGTTCTTGACTAACACCTTAGAGATGGACCAAGAGTTACCAGTGGCGGCCACGGTACCCTTAATAGTTGACTGAGTGCCGTCTACAGTCAAGTAAACGTCGGTCAAGTCAGCATAAGTAAAGTCTCCTGCGCCAGCCGTGAAGTCAACAGACACAGTGTCCAAGTTGACATCTTCAGTAGTACTACCAGTTAAGTTATACTCAGCCAACAAATAAGCTGTCTGAGGAATAGTGGTAGTCTGAGCTGGATAAGTAGTCGCAGCGGCCATGGTCAAAGAAGCGCCTGTCCTCATGGTCAAAGCGTTACCAGTCACAGTGGCAGTAGGAACGTTAATAGAACCCAAAGACACTTGTTTGGTAGCGTTAGAAGAACCAATATAGACATTGGCAGTAACAGTTTGACTAGCAGCCAAAGCAGTACCGCTGGAAGCGTACAAATCAGCACGAACTTCCACAGTGGCTGGAGTACCCGGAGTCACAATGAAGTTAGTGGTATAAGAAGTGTACGGAGTACCAGCTGAATCTTCGGCCAAATTGGTAGTAGAACCAACCTGAGAACCGTTTACCATAATGCGGCCATTGCGCAAAGCAGTAGCGTTATTAGCACTATGAGTAAAGTTAGCCCTCAAAGTTTCTACTTTGATCGGTTCGCCGTAAGCAGTAAAGGTAAACTTACCCAAAGTTACGTCGCTGGCATTCAAGGTAGCATCACCAGAAGCAGAATCACTGGCTTTCTGAACAGTTACCTGACCTTCTGTAATGGTGGTAGCAGAAGAAGGAGCAACAGGGAAGCTAGTAGTAGAACCAACGTTGACGTTGTAGGAAGAATCCAAAGCCTCAACGTCAGACTTCTGACGCAAAGAGAACTGGAAAGTGCGGGAAGAACCACTTAACACGTCAGCCAACACTTTGAAAGTGCGACCGCCGGTAACCAAGGTTTTCTCCGGGCTCAACACGAAAGTCACATAACCATTGCTGTCCAAAGCGGAAGCAGTAGCTACTTGAACGCCGTCCACCAACAAACGGAAGTTGTTGATATCGGTGTTATTAACAGAACCAACTTGCCTTAAAGCAAAACGGCTCAGTTTAACATCGCGCTGAGACACAGTCACAGTGCTCTGCCAAACAGTCACATCGTTGGCTGGGTCAATAGATCCGCCGGACGGAGTAACTGTACCAAAGGTAATATCAGCTAAAGTAGCTGAAGCAATGGTATGCAAACTGCTGCTAACCGGGAAGGAACCGCTAACATTAGCGCCCTTGATATCGGCAGCAGAGTTAAGAGCTACACCAACAGTCTGACCAGAAGTACTAGTAGCAATATCAGACTTCACAGTGATGGTTTTGGAACCAGCCACTGAGAAAAGACCAGCGCTAGCTGTAAAGTTGATAGCACCGTTAGAAGATACCGTAGCGGCATCGGTCAAACGAGTAGGACCATCAAACAAGTAGACGTTGGACAAAGTGGTGTCAGCAGACACGCCAGTGCGATAGAAAGTCAAACCAGTAATAGTAGCAGTACCAGTGAAGGTAAAGGCCCCCAAAGGAGCGGTGATTTGACCAGTTACCAAAGTACTAGAAGCTGGAGAGGTGGAGGACAAACCGACAGTCACATCACCAGTTACCACTTGGCCAGGAGTAGAACTACCAGCCACGTTGGTAAGAGTAGATTCCTTACCAGTGATGGAAGTACCATCAGAGTAAGTAACATCGGTAACAATAGCGTTAGCAGTGTCAATCATGTTAGCAGCCAAAGCAGCGTCGGAAGCGAAAGGCCTCTTTTTGCCATCTTCAACCAAGTAATAAGTGGAAGAACCACTGTACTTAACCAAAGTGCCGTTTACATGAACATCGGAAGAAATGGCGGCGCCAGTCTTGTAGTTAACAAAGAAGGCATCCGACACGTCCACGATCATTTTGTTCCAATTGGAACCGTAGAGTTTCAAGGCGCGAGCTTCGCTGTCAATACCATGCAAAGTGCCACCGTGAGAGATAGCGTAGACCTTAGGGTCAGTCGTTATCTTAACGAGCTTGGTGCCCGGGCGAATAGTGACGTTGCCACCAATCGCGTAGGACTGAAGCTCAGAAGCAGGAACAGTCTTCACGCCCGAAAAGTCCTTGTACCAGGACTTGTAAGTAGATTCGTTCGGGAAGACATACCTCTTGGAACCATCAAAGTAATAGACAGCGGAATTACCAGCCATCTTAATGAGGTCGCCGGCCGAAGCGGCAGCGCCAGCACCCAAAGGAGCTAGGCTTACGCCCACGGACCAGAGAACAGTCATTACTGTTACCCCGATAGTGAGGAATTTTTTCAAATTAGACATTTATATTAATCCTTTTTGAGTAAGAACAGTATTTATCTCCATTAACCTAATGTCATTCTGAACCCCGCCAGTTGGCGGGAGTGAAGAATCTCATTGTTGAGATCCTTCGGCTAAAGCCTCAGGATGACGGGAATAATAAAGACCTAATCTATTTTCTTACTCAGTTTTTAAGTTAAGGAACTCGTCCTCGCCTTATCCCCTGTTTTAAGTTAACAGAGGCGGCTCGACCTTTACGCTGCCTGGTTATAACAGTAATTTTGACGTTACTATTCAATATTGTCATCGCGAGCGAAGCGCGGCGATCTATTAGATTGCCACGTCTCTCTAGATAAACTAGAAAGACTCGCAATGACACAAGGAAATGATAACTTACTGTTAAACAACCTGGGCTCACGAAAGAGGATTATCCGGCACGAGTTCTATACCCAAATAAGCAAATTAATAAAAGTTAAACCAAGAGCTAAAACCGATTCAAATTACGTCTTAAACATTTTGGCCGACTTTGGCTAAATAACAGACATTCCTTAGTCAAGCCGCCCATGGGTGGAAGAAGGAGTAAATTTTAAATTTTTAATTTTAAATGTCTAATGACAAATAAAATAAAAATAAAAATTTAGATTCCGTCCAACCTTGTGTTTTCCAGTCATCCGCCAGTAGGCGGAGCCGGAAGACGGGTTAAACCCAGCCAGACAAAGAAGTCTAAGCTGTTTAGAAAAGAAAGCTTAAAAGTTCAAAGACGTGGTTTTAAATCTAGAGTTAAAACCATGGTTCATACTTTTTTAACCTGCAGTTTGGAAAAGAACTTGTGGGGAGTCGCTAGACTCCGTCGCCGGGGCAAATATGTTTAAATATTGGCCGCAGTGATGGAGAAACGACGATACTATTTTAATTTCAAATGTCAATAAAAATCCTAAAACTAAAATCTTAAATTCTAAATAAATCCCAAATCTTAATTACCAAACTTATCTATTTTTAAGGCTTCTTTATTTTTAAGCTTAATTATTATGGAATTAAAGATTAAATTTAATTCCTTGGCTTCTTGCCATAATTTTCGAGCTGACTCCTTAACCTTTGGCTCAACTTCAACTAACATTCTTAACCAGTGTTTAGTTTCACGAGCCTCTTTTTTACATATACCAAGCTTATGAATTAAATCTCTTTTAGACTCAGCGTCATCCGCTTCGCAAAAATTAGCCCCTATACTAGTAGCCGACCTGATTAATTGACTTATAATCGGCTTAATAACAGCATTATTAGGTAAAGTTTTAACAAACCTTATCACAGCTATACCAAAGGCAGCTGTCCTATTTTCTAAATCATACCTTGGCATTTTGGGTATTATTTAAGATTTAGAAATTAGGATTTGAGATTTTATTAAATTGTTAAACCCCTCCATAAGTTTATTTATTAATTATTGATTTGAAATTTGTAATTTGGTATTTGTAATTTACTTAAGTTCCACTTTCTCGCCTTTAGGTTCAGTTTGATTAATCTGCTCTGTAGGTGTAACTACTGGCTCATCTGTTTTATCTTGTGTCTCGCCTTTTACTTGAGCTTCGGGCTCTTCGGTTTTGGCTATAGCTTCTTCGGTCTTGCTAGTTATATCTTCACCTTCTTGTACTTTTTGCAAAGCCAAAGTATAAAACTTCTTTTCTATTAATTCTTTGGCTTCGGTTAAAGATTCCTTGGCCTGCTTGGCTGCTTCTTTAGCAGGTACTACTGTTTGTTTGGATTCTATAACAACTTTTAAGGGCTTGGTCTGCGGCAAACGGATTAATTTACCATCTACGCCATTTAATTTAGCTTCTACTTTAGCGATTTGCGATTGTAAACGGCTGGCCAAAATCTGACCATCATCAGCCGGAGCGCCAAAATTAACAAGCAAAGCCAAAGAGCTATTGGACAATTTTTCGGTTAATTTAATAGCCGCCTTATAACTGGCTTCCTCCCCTACCTTATCTTTTAAGCTAATTAACCTTTGCGCCAATTGTTCGCCTGCCTTGTCATACTTAGCTACTACTCCAGCTTCCTGAGCTACTGTTTGTAAACTAGCCTGAGCAAAGCCGACATTAATATTATAGTCTCGTAAAAGTTCAGCTTGAGCCTTAGAATCGCTGGCTAATTTATCTACTTCCACCAGACGCTGATTAGCTAAATCCAAATAATAAAGGCCGCGGCTTAAGGGATTAGTCTTAAAAGACAATTGAACTTTTTCTGACAAGCGCTTTACAGTGTACAAACTTTGGCCAGGCAAACTGCCCTCGGTAGCCCTAACCACCGGCACGCTGCCGCCAACTAACAACAAAATAGCAGCCACCACTGGAGCTAATCGAAAAGGGGCCACCACTAAACGGGTCTGCTTGAACCATAACCAAGCTCGTTCGCTGTAGCTATAAGACAAGGTTGGTTGTTGAGAAATTGTTTTAAGCAAAGTCTGCTTTAAATCCTGACGCCACAAAGCTGGAGCCTGTTTAAGATTCCTGACTTCTTTTAACTGATTGATTAAATGGCGATCGGACATGTCTTTAAAAATTTCTAATATCAAATATCAAATTACAAATTTGTCATTGTATAATTGATTTGAAATTTGATATTTGGATTTTGTAATTAATTGATTATCTTCTTAAGTTCTTGCAACGCTCTATGAATTATTACTCTAGTAGCGGCCGGCGATTTACCAATGATCTTAGAAATCTCTTTGGGTTTAAAACCTTCCACGTAAGCTAGTAGTACTACTTCTTGCCAATCTGGTTTTAATTTTTTAATCGCTTGTTCCACCTCACCCAGACTAACCTGTTGTTGAGGTGATAAGTAACGACTACCGCCTGCCTCGTCGCTAACTTCTATTGCTTCATCTAGTGGCAAAGTTTCTTGCCGCTCCCGATAGTAATCCACTACCAGATTGCGGGCCATGCGGTATAAAAAAGCGCGAAGATTATCTACCTGATTCTCGGTGGCCCGTAAGTGCTGCCACAGTTTTAAAAAAAGTTCAGCTACTATATCTTGAGCCTGCTCTTCGGTCTTTACCCGAAACGATACAAAACGGAACAAAGCGTCCACGTAGTTTTCGTACAGCCGGGCAAAAGCCTCTTCGTCACCGTGTCTTATTTTAAAAAGCAGAATCTCCTCCTCAATCCTGCGAGATACTTGCATATATATAGACGTTATTTATTACAAAACGTTACAACTAATAAGCCATACTCTACCCCAAAATAGGCAAAAAGGCAAGTGGTTAAAATAGGCACAAATCCTAAACTTTAAATCTTAATTCCTATCCGCCATCTGGCGGAAATACCCAAATAACAGTCTTTTATACACCAACCCAAAGCTAGTACATCAAATTTTCTAAAATTAGGAATTGGGATTTATTTAGATTTTAGATATTAGATTTTGGAATTTTATAAAAACACAAATACTCTTCTAATAAATACTTAATAATCACTTATAAATATTACGCTTAATTAATCATAAAGTAACATTTATTAACAATTAATTTATGATAAATTAGTCATTTTTTACAATAATGTGGATAAATTGTTATTAAAGGTATAGAATAGCGTATACCTTATTAATAAATTCTAATATATAATTAATTTATTGTATTTATAGTAATGTCATCGCGAACTCGTCAGACGAGTGTGGCGATCTAATCCAATACTGATTTAAAAACCAAGATTGCTTCGCTCCCGCGTCCGCCAGTTGGCGGACGCGGGAGCTCGCAATAACAAAAAGGGTGTCATTGCGAGGAAGGAAGGCCTTAGGGCCGACTGACGCGGCAATCTCCAACCCATGAGACTGCCACACCTCGCTCCACTCGGCTCGCAGTGACAAAGAGGCGGATGTCATTGCGAGGAGGCCATTAGGCCGACGTGGCAATCTAATAAATTAATGTTATTTCACTTACTAGCAATGACAAATAATTAAAATGTCTAGCAATAATTTACCTACAATCAGATTATCTATCAGTGAAGCGGCTAGGCTATTTGGTCTAAGCCAAAAAACCATTCGCCAAGCCATTAAGCAGGGGCAAATAAATTATGTGGTGGTACGCGGCCGCTATAAGCTTAATTTTTTAAGCCTACTAGATTGGTCGCAATCCTCTACCCGCAGGCGCAATATTATGAACCAAGACGGCCTGGGGTCTTATGTAGACAAATGGAAAATAACTAACCGTAAATACTCACCTCGCCCGCCAGCCATTTGACTGTAGTCTGGTTGAATAATTCTAATGAGTGGATAGATAATATTTGGTATTTGAGATTAATCAATAACAGGCTATGTCGGGCAGGCCCGCCTGCCATCTGACGCCTAACTAATTAACCTCCTCTTTCCGCCAGCCGGCGGATTAAGAGGAGGTTAAGAGAAGTTATGATTAATTTATATTTAATTAGCTAATTTGGCCTTAGTATGATTAGCCAACTGCTTTATCCATTTATCATGCTGTAAAACATCGTCTATTACTACATCTACTTTTCTTTCTAATCTGGCTAAATCATGCTTAGTAGCCATGTCGTCTAAACGAGACTCTATTTTATCAAATCGATCGTCTACTTGGCGAAACCGTTCGTCAACTTGATTAAAACGATCGTCTACGCCAGAAAAGCCCTGGGCTATCATTCTGGCTAATTCGTTGTTGGAAACCTCCTTTTCCATACATCAAAATATTAATAATTAAGTAAGATAATTATAAGTGATTTAAAAGCCCGAGTAAAGGTACTATAACCCCATATTTCCCTTGTGGATAACATAGGCTAATTCGTACGAATTAGCCTATTAGTTTAATGATAAAATAATAAGTAACTGCGTCTGATATTTAGTAAAACCAACAAGCTGTAAGGAGGGGTGGTTGTACTAAACTGACGCAGTTTATATTTTAAAAATCTCTAATATCTTAATTATAAAAATAAAAGGCGGCAATGTCCCTAAGGTACAATTAGGGCACTGCCGCGCGGTGCTGTTACTGCTGCTGGCGCTCGGGGTTATTTATCCCCGGACTTAATTTTAGCCACTTCCTTTAATTCTTTTGTGGCGATCGATTAATTTTTGGTTGGGGCCATTTTGTCCTCTTTTAATAATAAATCTAAAGAAGATAACAAAAACCAAACCAATTAAAATATACCACTCCATGATATTACCCCGTTTTTTTGTTTTCGATTGATATTACTTTTGCCAAAAATCCAAAAGGTACTATAACCGGCAAATAAGCTGGCCAATAATAACCCAACTTAAAACCAATTACAACACCAATCCACAAAACTAAACTGACAAAAAATAATATTTTTAATAATTTTAAAGAGGCCATTTTTGCACCTTATTTTATTTGCCACTACCTTAAACCTCAAAACAAAAAATGTCAAATTAAAAAGTGGCTGTATTAATTATAAATACACCACTTTATTTATTACTGTATTATTTTATTTTTAACAAGCAATCGACCCGGAGCTTGGAGGGTAAAATAGGTCGATTGCCTGGCTAAGACAGGGGCCAGCCGTACTCCCCCGTTTTCTCTCCTTTTCCCGTTAGGAGGTTGCTCTGTCCCTTTTGGACTGCCAGTGCCATTTCCCAAATAAAAATGAATATTTAACCACCATAAATATAACCAACAAATTAAAACAAGTTACTACGGCTAAATAAACATCATAGGCAATGTCAGCCAAAGAATTGAAAGAAGATAATATTGATTCCATTTATTATCCTTCTGTTTTTGATAATTTTTTTGCATCCCAATAAAAAAACCAAAATATTGATATTACTGTAAAAAAAGATAAGGCTACACAGGAAAAAATAACAATGAAAATTAAATAAATAATTTCCCAATTAATCAAGTTGATAATTTGCCAATAATTCCACATTTTATTCCTCCGGATTTTTTATTTTTTGATTATCTAATTTTGAATTATTAGACGGTAATTTAATTATTCTTACCAAACCCGCGACAAACAGGCCGGTAAAAATAACTGCGGATACAACTAATAACGCTTTAGCGGGTTGGGAAAATTCACTTAAATTCATTCGTATCTCCGTTTAGGTTTAAATTGTTAAAGTATTTTTTGTTTTAAGTATTTTATAATAACGTCAAAAATTAAGCTTGTCAATTAATCAAAAACAAACCACAAAGCACAAACTAAATCCCAGCTTTCGGCAAATACTTCCATACTCGCAAGTATGGAAGTATTTGCCTTAATTGTTTTAGTAGCTACCCCTTGCCAAATGGTGAATAAAAATCAAAATTTTAATTATGCCCAACTACTTTTTCCACGGCTGTAAAAAAATGAACAAAACGTCAACTATAAATAAACCAATAATTACAATTAAACCTACCCTTTCCCCGCACCTTAGTTATGTAAATAACCTAAACAAAAACGGCTGCTATAGCCGTTAATTATCGTTATATATTATTTTTTAAAGTACCTAA
>JBMORS010000097.1:0-11522 GCA_049319925.1 Patescibacteria group bacterium
CGCCTGGCACACTGTTAATTTCTTCCAAATCACCTAACTTAGTTTGAGATGGTTGATTGGCTGAAACAGCCATATTTTCTTTATCCTTAGGTGGCCGACCGCGTCTTTTAGCTCCAATAACCGAAGTCAATGATGACTGCTTAATAACCGTCTGTTTAAGTGGTGGCTTAGTTTTAACCAAACTTTCGTAATTTTCCAAAGAAGTCAGGACTAAAGACTGGCCCGATGGCAATATTATTACCACTTTGTCAGTAGCTGTGGTTAACAAAGAAGATAAACGCTGCCAATCAACCGCTTCCGCCATAATTTTATTAACTTTTAGCTTTATCGCCAATAATGGTTTCCGCTACGTGGCGAGGCACTTCGGCATAATGATCAAACTCCATAGTCGAAGAACCGCGACCTTGGGTCATAGACCTAAGGCTAGTAGCATAACCAAACATTTCTGATAAAGGCACTTTAGCGTCCACTACTTTGGCTCCCATTCGATCACGCATTTCCAATATTTGACCACGTCTGGAATTAAGATCACCTATAACGTCACCCATAAACTCTTCTGGCATAACTACTTCTATTTTCATAATCGGTTCCAAAATAACCGGACCGGCCTTTTTAAAAGCCGCTTGGAAAGCCATAGAACCAGCTATTTTAAAGGCTGCTTCTGAAGAATCCACGTCGTGGTAGCTACCATCATAAACCGTTGCCTTAACATCTACTACTGGATAACCAGCCAATACGCCATTTTCTAAAGCTTCTTTAATACCCTTATGCACGGCTGGAATAAATTCGCGTGGAATAACACCACCCTTAACCCCATCTACAAACTCAAAACCCTTACCGGTTTCATTGGGCTCCAAACGTATCCAACAATGACCATACTGACCATGACCACCTGATTGCCTAATATATTTACCTTCCGCTTCAGCTGTTTTAGTAACTGTTTCCCGATAAGCTACCTGAGGACGTCCAATATTAGCTTCCACTTTAAATTCACGTTTCATTCTGTCCACAATAACATCCAAATGTAATTCGCCCATACCCCAAATAATAAGCTGGCCAGTTTCTTCGTCACTGCGTACCCTAAAGGTCGGATCTTCTTCAGCCAACTTCTGCAAAGCAATACCCATTTTTTCTTGATCAGCTTTGGTTTTAGGTTCAATAGCCAAAGAAATAACCGGTTCAGGAAAAATAATTGATTCCAAAACTACCGGATTGTTTTCGTCACACAAAGTATTGCCAGTAGTAGTAACTTTTAGACCAACGGCAGCGGCAATTTCACCAGCGTAAACTTCAGCCACGTCCTCCCGGCTATTAGCGTGCAAACGAACAATGCGACTAATACGTTCTTTTTCGCCATTGGTAGCGTTTAAAACATAAGAACCAGCCTTTAAAACTCCGGAATAAACCCGAAAGAAAGCCAACTTACCCACAAAAGGGTCAGAGGCAATTTTAAATGCCAAAGCTGAAAAAGGTTCTTTATCTTCGGTTTTTCTAAATATCTCTTCCTCACTATCCGGCTTATGGCCCTTAACTGGCGGCACATCCAGCGGCGAAGGTAGATATTCCACTACACCATCAAGCAAAAACTGAACACCTTTATTTTTTAAAGCTGAACCGCAAAAAATTGGCACTATTTTATTGTCGATACAAGCCTGCCGTAAAACCTTTTTTAAATCGGCTATTGGAATTTCTTTACCTTCTAAATATAAACTTAACAATTTATCATCATGTTCCGCTATAGCTTCTATTAATTTATGACGATACTCCTCTACTTTATCCTTCATGTCATCGGGCACAGGCACTTCTTCCCACTCCCGGCCCATATCATCTTTATAAATAACCGCTTGTCTGGTAAATAAATCAATAATACCCTTAAAAGTTTCAGCAGCGCCAATTGGCAATTGAACCGGATAAGCGCTCTTGGTTAAACGTTCGTGTATAGAATCTACATCAGCGTAAAAATCAGCTCCCATGCGATCCATTTTGTTTATAAAAGCCAGTCGTGGCACCTTGTATTCATCAGCATAGCGCCAGTTGGTTTCGGACTGCGGCTCCACGCCAGCCACGCCATCAAATACCACCACACCGCCGTCTAAAACGCGCATACTACGCTTTACCTCAACGGTAAAATCAATATGACCCGGCGTATCTATCAAGTTAAGTTGGTGACCTTTCCAAAAACAAGTAGTAGCGGCGGCTGTTATGGTAATACCACGTTCTCTTTCCTGCTCCATCCAATCCATCGTAGCTTCACCTTCGTGAACTTCACCGATTTTATGCTTTTTACCAGTGTAAAATAAAATACGCTCAGAAGTGGTAGTTTTACCAGCATCAATGTGAGCAATAACACCTATGTTACGAACTTTATCTAAACTGTATTCACGAGGCATAATAAAAAAACTTAAAATTTAAATCCTAAAAATAAAAAATCGTCATTCTGATAAAACTTATCCAGCTTAATCTATTGGCAACTCCCTAATCGCCAAAAAACAATACGAGTAACAAAGGTGCCAATAAAGAATTACAATCAAACTTAAGCGAAGTGAGCAAAAGCACGGTTAGCTTCGGCCATACGATGCACATCTTGCTTTTTCTTAATAGCATCGCCTTCATTACTAGCTGCCGCCATTAATTCTTCAGCTAATTTTAAATGCATGGGGCGGCCTTTTTTGGCTCGGGCGGCTGTAATTAACCAACGCATAGCCAAAGTTTGCTTGCGATCTCCCCTAACTTCTATAGGCACTTGATAATTGGCACCGCCAACCCGGCGGCCTTTAACTTCCACCTGAGGAGAAACATTCCTCATAGCTTCATCAAATAAATCCAAAGCCGGCCGTTTGGTCTTGGTTTCCAATTCTTGCAAAGCTTGATACATTATTTTTCTGGCCACGGTTTTCTTACCCCGCTCCATCAAATGATTTATGAATTTAGCCACCACCACGTTACCGTATTTAGGATCTGGCTCAATTACTCTTTTAACTGCTTGCTTTTTTCCTCTCATAAATGTATAAATTTAACCTTAACTTAAGCTTTAGGTTTTTTAACTCCATATAAAGAACGGCCTTGCTTTCTGTTATCAACTCCGGCCGTATCATAAACACCCCGGACAATATGATATCTAACACCCGGCAAATCTTTTACCCTGCCGCCGCGTATTAAAACTATGGAATGTTCTTGTAAATTATGGCCCACGCCGGGAATGTAAGCTGTAACTTCCATGCCGTTACTAAGCCTGACACGAGCAATTTTCCGCAAAGCCGAGTTAGGTTTTTTGGGCGTAGTAGTAGTTACCTTAACACAAACTCCACGCTTAAAAGCACTACTTTTGGGTAAATAAGTCCTTTTGCGCCTTTGCACATTAAAAATAGATTCCAAAGCTGGTGTTTTGGATTTTTGCGGCAAAGTCTTTCTTCCTTTACGCATCAGCTGGTTTATAGTAGGCATAATTGACTATTACTTAAGGGCTTTGAATTAACTTTTAAATATAAAACAGCCCCGAAAAAATATTTAGATACGGCTCGGAGTGTAACAATTATCTAGACAGGTGTCAAGGGGAAAAACAAACAAAATCCAAATCCTAACCTATAAATACTAAATAATTTCCAATAACAAATTACAAATATCAAATCAATATCAAAACCCCAATTAACCAATTTGGTATTAAAATATTTAAAAATTGACTTACAATTCGATATTGGTAATTGAACATTAATTAGAAATTAGCCCGCCTGCAATCTGACTGTAATCTGGTTGAATAATTATAGTGAGTAGATAGATAACATTAGGTGTTTGAGGTTAATTAACAATAGGCTATGCCGGGCAAGGATTTAAAATTTATAATTTTTAAAATAAATTCCCTGGTGCTATAAACAGCTGCAACAAAAAATCCATTACTGGTCTTAGCCAATCAAACAAGAATAAAATAAAAAAGAACAATACGAAAATGCCATATTTTTCCAACCAAACCTTAAAACCATACCACTTGTCAGGCAACAAGGCATATAAAACTTTAGAGCCATCAAGTGGCGGAATTGGCACCAAATTAAATACAGCTAATAAAACATTAGCGTAAATAACAATAGTTAAAAAATTAGATAAGCTGCCTAAATCAATAAACTGCACTATCAATCCCAAAGTAAAAGCTACTAACAAATTTATAGCCGGACCAGCCGCTCCTACCAAAGCACTGCCCCATTTTTGTGAACGTAATGCCAAAGGATTAAAAGGCACTGGTTTGGCATAAGCAAACAAGAAACTACCGCTGGACACAAAAAATAACAAAAAGGGTAAAAATAAAGTGCCCCAGGGGTCTATGTGCGGTACTGGGTTAATAGTTAATCTACCGGCTAATCGTGGTGTTGGGTCACCCAAACGATCAGCCATCCAAGCGTGAGCATATTCGTGTAAAATAGCCGACGGTATAATTACTATTAGAAAAAAAACTAATTCTAAACTAGACATATAAACTTGACTAAAAGATTATTTATGTTATGCTAAACAAGTTTTAACGGATTTTTTGCGTAAAGTAACTATACCTTACGGTTAATTTTAACTCAATCCTTATGGCTCGAATTTGCGATAAGTGCGGCCGCGGCTATTTAAAAGCCCTATCCCGCAGCCACTCTAACATACCAACCCTTAAACGGCAGCATATCAACCTGCAAAGCAAAGTAGTTGATGGTAAACGCCAAAAACTTTGTACCCGCTGCATTAAAGGCCTGACAAAAAAGACTGACTAATTTTAAATCCTTCTACCCTCTAGTAGAAGGATTTTATAAAGAATATGACTAATTGCCCTTTTTGCTTGGATAATAAAATACTAAAAGGCCAAGTCTTGATTGATAGCGACCTCTGCTATTTTGTGGAATCAATTGACCCGGTTCTTAAATGCGCCGGTTTGATTATACCCAAAAGGCACGTAGCGACGCCGTTTGATTTAACCGACCAAGAATGGCTGGCTATTAAGCAAATGATTAATCAAGTCAAACAAATTTTAGACAAAGAAAACCCCGACGGCTATAATCTGGGTTTTAACGTTAATGAAGTCGGCGGACAAAACGTACCGCACACCCACCTTCATATTATTGCCCGCTTTAAAGACGAACCTTTAAGTGGCCAAGGCATCCGCTACGCTTTTAAACAACCTAATAATCTAAGGCCGCAAAATTAATATCCTATCTGATTTTTATCACATTATTAATTAGTTTTTCTACTCTTTAATAATTGACAAAAGGCCTGCTAAATAATAAGATTCCGAATATCTTTAGCCCAAATTCTTCGGAATATTTTATGCTCTCTCTCAGTCAAGTTCGCCAAACTTATTTGGATTATTTTAAGGAACAACATCACGCTGTCGTGCCGTCGGCGCCGCTTATACCCGATAACGATCCGACCACTTTGTTCACTTCGGCTGGTATGCAACCCATAATTCCCTATCTAACCGGAGCCAAACACCCTTTAGGTAACCGAATAGTCAATTCGCAAAAATGTTTCCGTACCCAAGATATGGATGAAGTCGGCGACAATCGCCATACGACTTTTTTTGAAATGCTGGGTAATTGGAGCCTGGGCGACTATTTTAAAAAAGAACAAATAAATTTTGTTTTTGACTTTTTAGTTAATCATATAAAACTGGATCCCAAACGGCTGTATGTTACTGTTTTTCGGGGCGATCCTAATCTTAAAATTGACCAAGATACCGAAGCGGCCGACTTTTGGCAACAAGCTTTTAGCGCCTTAGGTATTGAAGCTCAAACCGTATTAAACCCAGAAACCGAAGGCTTAAAAAACGGCCGAATATTTTTTTATGATGACAGTAAAAACTGGTGGTCTAGGGCTGGCCAGCCTAATAAAATGCCAATCGGCGAACTGGGCGGGCCGGACTCAGAAATTTTTTGGGATTTTGGAGCTGATCTAAAAATACACGAAAATTCTGTTTGGAAAGATAAACCTTGCCACCCCAATTGCGACTGCGGCCGATTTATGGAAATTGGCAACAGCGTTTTTATGCAGTATATAAAAACCGATAATGGCTTTGCTCCTTTGCCCCAAAAAAATATTGACTTTGGTGGCGGATTAGAAAGAATCGCCGCGGCCGCTAATAATCAACCGGATATTTTTAGGTTAGATGTTTTTAATGACGCTTTAAACACTTTACAAAAACTAAGTAGACAAACTTACAATCAAAATTCCATCGCCGCTAAATCTTTCCGGGTAATTTTAGACCACTTGCGGGCCGTAACTTTTTTGTTAAGCGACAATGTTTTGCCTAGCAACAAAGACCAAGGCTACTTTACCCGCCGCCTAATTCGCCGAGCCGTACGCTATGCTAATTTAATCAATCTCAACCAAGTTTTTGCCGGGGAAATAGTAAAAGACTTCATCAATATTTATCAAACTGATTTTCCCAATCTAACAGAACAAAGCTCGGCTATAATAAATGAAGTCTCCAAAGAAGAAGCCAAATTTTTAAAAACCATTAACAAAGGCCTTAATGAATTTAAAAAAATAGTCATAACCGATAACGCTGTTTCCGGCCAAGATGCTTTTAATTTATTTGCCAGCCACGGCTTCCCTATTGAGATGACTGAAGAAATTGCTAAAGAGCAGGGCCTGACAATAGACAAAGAAACTTTTTATAAACTCCTAAAAGAACACCAGGATAATTCGCGTACTGCTTCAGCTGGCAAATTTAAAGGCGGTCTGGCTGATCATAGCGAATTAACCACTAGGTTACACACTGCCACCCACCTAACACTACAAGCTTTAAAGCAAGTACTGGGCCCCCATGTGGAGCAAAAAGGTTCCAACATTACACCAGATAGATTAAGGCTAGATTTTTCCCATCCTGACAAGATGACACCGGAACAAATAAACCAAGTGGAAGCCATAGTTAACGAGCAGATAAAACTAAACCTGCCGGTTAGCTATAAAGAAATGACTCTAGATGAAGCCAAAGCTTTAGGTGCTACTGGCGTTTTTGAACACAAATACGGCCAGCGGGTAAAAGTTTATCAAGTAGGCGATTTTTCCAAAGAAATTTGCGGCGGCCCGCATGTTACCAGTACCGGTGAACTGGGCACCTACAAAATAACTAAAGAAGAAGCTTCCTCGGCCGGCGTTAGGCGTCTTAAAGCCCAATTGTCTTAACAATTTTATATCACCTACCTAACCCAAGTTTACAAACTTGGGTTAGGTTTTGATTATCTAACTCGCCTAAACAGTACTAATACTGCTATTTTAATTGCCAAAAAACATCTTAATCAAGGTTAATTCTTTTACTCACATTTTTCACGGCCGCGAAAAATGTGAGCAAGGCTCATTTTGATTTTTTAACCGTTTGGTTATTTATTTATCCCTGCGGGGGGAAATATCCAACTGGACATAAATCCCCGCAGGTATTAAATAAACAACTGACACATCTTAACTCCAATAAAATCTAAGAATTAATAAATAATTCGTTTTTTATCTGGTTAAAATAATCTTTCAAAGTGCCGTAACTTAATCTATTTTCAACTTCATCAAACTTAACCCATTCCAACTTATCCCCTTTAAATTCTTGTTTTAAATCAAAACTTAACGGTTTCAACAAATACATATAAGTAATAGTCTCTTTATTGGTCCTGGTATTCAAATATTTATTAGGTTTTAATTCTTTAATTATGACAACGTCTAAACCTGTTTCTTCTTTTATTTCCCTAAAAACAGCCTGATTAATATTCTCATTGGGTTCAATATGTCCTTTAGGAAAAGACCAATCGTTTTCTTTTTGTCTATGTAACAAAAGAACATAAATATCATTATTAATTTTTTTAACAATCACTCCGCCAGCTTTAGTTTCTTTATTAATTAACATAATTTTCATATACCTAACTCTCTCTCTCTCTTTAAACTAAATTATATTCTTATCTTTGTCCATTAGTAATTTGAAGGTTAAGACTGAGACTATATTGGCAACCTGCGGGGAAAAATGTCCACCTGGACATAAATCCCCGCAGGTATCAAAAAGAAAATTAAAAAATATCATTAAGAAGATTCTATTAAAAATATAAAATTAAAAACCAAAATTCCATTCGGCAAATTCTTTGATACTTGGAAGTATGGAAGTATTTGCTGAAGGGAAAATTTTCTAAAAGACTACTCCTCCCCTTAGTCTAAGGGGAGGTTGGGAGGGGTTATAATTTTATTTAAGTAAAAAAATAAGGTGTTAATCTTTACTAAGATTAACACCTATAAACATCCAATTAATTTAAATAATTTAATTTATTTTTTTAAATTTGATAACATCTCCTATCTGTGCACCTATAGAAAGGGCGCCATATTGACGTACTTTACCTAATTCATAAAGTCCAAATGAACTTCCTGGGAAGAATACCCAAGTACCAGTATCCTGAGACATCATACGGCGACAATAAACGGCTTCGAAATTTTTATCATTAATTGTCACCTCGTAACGACTGCCTTCTTCTGGCTCATCCATTATCCCCGTAAATTTCATTATCCCAAAATTATCAATATGTACAATAGTATGATCTTTTATTGACAGTCTTTTAATTTGTTCAAAATTAACCGTATTCCCAACAAGCGTCGTGTCTTCCCAACGTGCTATCTTAGCAATGGTCGGCGCCGTAACCAACTTACCACTAAAGGACAAAAACTGAGAACTTAATTGGGTAAATAATTCAGAGGCATCATATAGCTCTTTGCAACCAAAATCTCTGGTTAACCAATCAAACGCACCGGTGTTTCTTCCCATAAAAACAAACTCTTTGTGCTTAGTCTTGCCTACCAAGCTAGCAGGTCTCTCTTTTAGAGGGTTAAAAATCACAGCAAATAACGTTCCGGGTGGATATATATCTGCCATAAGACGAACAGCATAGTTGCAATTCAACACAGAAAATTCTTTCACTGGTACAAAAGGTTCTATCTGGATATCGTCACGATCACCGACCTCATTAATTATACTTGCCCGCAACTCATTAGCTGCAATATCAACACAATCAGTAATAACCACAATATATTTTACTTTCATTTCGTTCTCCTGTTTTTATTTTTTGACAGCTTAAAATATTTTATTATCTGTTCAGCCGCTTTCTGAGGTGGAAGATGGGTACTATCTAGATGAAATCTGCTCTTACCTCTATAACCAGGCGTGTAATCTATCTCCGCCAAGCTTTTTGTTAATTGTTTAACAGTTCTCGGTTTTCTAAATTTTTTCCTTGATGTTCCTTTCACTCGTTTCTTCTGCTCCTCAAAATCACAAGTAACATGAACGTAATGAGTGCTTCCAGCGACGGACTCTATTAATTTATCAAGTTTTTTATAAAAAACGGCTATATCAGAATTATTAGGCAACCCAGTAGTCCAAATGATGCCTGGTATTCGTTCCTTAATAGCCTCCTTAACTATAATAAGCCGTATTTTTTTGATTAAACGATTAAAAGGCTTACTGGCAAAAGGAAAAATCTGCAACGCCAAATCAATCGTTAAGTGATTATGTAAAATCACATAGCCGGTCTTTTTAGCTAAGGATTGAGCAATGGTAAGTTTACCTACGGCTGGTGCGCCATGTATAACTATTATTTTCATACTTTAACTCCTTTGATAATTTTTGTTTTACATCCCCACTTCTCTATTCTTCTATCGGCAATCAAACTTATCTTTTTCATGAAGACTTTTACTGATTCAGGAACACTATCAAAATCAGAGATTGTCAACGGATTATTGCCCAAAAACACATAAGCATACAAATAAACAGGGCAAAACTTTTTCTGTGCAGAATTTTTGGGAAAAGAAATGGTTTTATACTTAATTCTTTCTGGGTGTATTAAAATAATAACTTTTTTAATATTATTAATAGATTGTAAAAATTTATCCCTATCACCCAAAGCCGTTGTTATAATACTATGAAAACTACCACACACATCGTATTTTTTAATCAAAAACTCATCCTTCAATGAAAGATGGCAGGATAGCTTTCCCCATAGTTCATTTACATATCGTAAATTAATACGTTTACCTGTAAACAAGTATAAAACATTATTTCTGCCTAGTAAATCAACATTTGCAGTAAACCCCTGTCTAGAATATAAAGCAGCCAACAGCCCCTGTTGTGTAGCATGGGCTACCTGCAAGGATTTCGCACTAGATCCGAAACTACTTTTAATCCCACTTAAAAAACTAAATGCTATACTTAAAGCATTAATCGCTTGCTCGGGTGTTAGTTTAAGTAATTTGGCAGAAATTGCCGCGGAACCCAATATACCTATTACCGTAGTTGAATGATACTGACTGCGATATAACTCTGGATTTAAAATTTGACCTAAAACAATTTCTAGCTTTATCGCTTGTAAGAAAAGGTTAACATTGTTACTTTTATGAAAAGCCAACAAAATAGGAAGAATCGTTGCTGTTGGATGTCCACCTATACTAAATGACATTTCATCAAAATCACGATGATGTATACCATAACTATTAATAAATGCCCTGTTTGACAAAGACTTTGTATCCAGAACCTTTTCTATCTTCTTACACTCATTCCCTTTTTTAAAAAGAGCTATTTCTCTTTTAGCATTAGCGATTAAGACCTTAGCTACTTCAAAATCCTCCTTCAGGAAAGTTTTGTCTTCTGATAGGGTATATTTTACTATAATATCTAAAATATTTTTTAACTCTCTCATTTATTCACCTATATTCTTGTTTTTAAAAAACTTTTTATTATCTTTTGTTATTTTGCCCCCACCTTACAACAAAAAATAACCTTTGTCCATAAGGAATCCAGGGTTTAAAAATAAGTATCATATTGGCAACCTGCGGGGAAAAATGTCCACCTGGACATAAATCCCCGCAGGTATCAAAAAGAAAATTAAAAAATATCATTAAGAAGATTCTATTAAAAATATAAAATTAAAAACCAAAATTCCATTCGGCAAATTCTTTGATACTTGGAAGTATGGAAGTATTTGCTGAAGGGAAAATTTTCTAAAAGACTACTCCTCCCCTTAGTCTAAGGGGAGGCTTCGAAGGGGTTATAATCTTATTTAAGTAAAAAAATAAGGTGTTAATTCTCGAGTACTGGATTATGAGTACTGTATGAGAATTAACACCATAAGAGTTTTCGTTAGTAACCATTTTTACTGAACCTTATTTTACAAGACAGAAATCTGTTTATTTTACGTAGAGCATTTTTTTGCTGGTCGTATAATCTCCAGCTTGGATACGGTAAATGTAAGTACCGCTGGATAAGTTATCGGGGGTGAATGTATATTCATAGTTCCCGACTGATTGATATTCGTTTACTAAAGTAACAACTTGCTGACCTAAGATATTGTAAATGGTCAAATTAACATTGCTACTGGTTGGTATTGAATATCTGATTTTGGTACTTGGGTTGAACGGATTAGGATAGTTTTGGCTGAGCTGATAATCAGTAGGAATACCGTCAATAATTTCTACACCAGTAGTTTTATCAACCTTCAAGTTGTAACTTAAAGTATCCGTACCACCCTTACCGTCTGAAGCTA
>JBMORS010000098.1:0-11503 GCA_049319925.1 Patescibacteria group bacterium
ACCTAATTTATGTTCTTTTACTCTCTTTACCAAATCCTTAGTATAGCCTATGTAATTATTATTATCTTTTAAACTCTGTAAAACATAGGTATAAAAGAACATTGGTGAAATTTTGTTACTGGGCATATTAACGTAAATAGCTCCTGGTTAAAGCCGTAGTCTGTAGAAAAAAAGTAGCCGGCAAACTAGTACCAGAGGTAGGCACGGCCTGACCTGACAAAATAATAGTTACCCGAGGCTGTTGCTGGCTAGCAGCACTCTCCAGGAAAGGATCAGTTGACGGCACTAAATAAAATCTAACAACTATCAATATCACATCATCCGATAACAAAGAATCCCAATTACCACTGACGCCGCGTGATATTTCTAAGCGAGCAGGCTGTCCACTTTGAGCGTCCACAAAACGATAACGAACAGCCCGGCCGGTATTATCCACCAAAGCCAACACCGATTGAGGCAAAATCTGACCGGTTATCGGATCTTTCAGATTTACCGCTGGCACCTGTGATTGATAGTAAGAATAATCAACCAGCCCTTGCTGAACATCCTTAACTATTGATTCAATTACAAAACGCATATCACGCTGAACCGCCTGACTAGCTACCAAAGATCGCTGGGCCCGAGTTATGATAAAAAATATATCAGTTACCAATATAACCACTATGGAAAAAACTCCCAGCACTACCACCAGTTCCATTACTGTAAATCCAGCTGATTTAATTTTAAATTTAGGGAGCATAACCATCAGTTGAATAACGCCAGTTATATAAAAAATTTTCCAAAGTAATCGTGTGGCTACCGTGTCTAGACCAACTAACGCTAGCCAAAGCTCTAACACCGACCTGAGTATAACCAGATTGACAAGAAGCGGCGTCACTAGCTTCGCTACCGGTCAAAACATCACGACAAATAGGATAAAAAGTCATCAACCTGGCATAAAGAGTCGGACTGCCGCTTATTGGAAAACTACTCTGTCTGAATAAAGAATTTTGATCTCGCCAAACAATGCTTAAAGCTTCTTGCAAACTATTAGGCGTAAAATCAAAAGACCAAGCAAAAGTAATCGGATCTAAAACTGGCATAGCAGTTAAATCTCCGCCGCCCGACAACTGATTATACCAAGCCGTACTGGAACCCTGGAGCCAGGAATCATCACGCAGACTTCTGACTGCCTCTAATCCTTCCCGGGCCAAGTTGGTGGCTAATATTCTATCCTCTGCCTCAGCCGCCGCGCCAAAAGAAGCTGTTGTTAAACTCATTATACCCAAAAGGCCCAAAATTATTATACCGATAGCCATAGTAACTTCTAGTAAACCCTGGCCAGAGCGATTATTTTTTCCCAAAAATGATTTGACTGAAAAAATCTCCATACTATTTATTGCATATTCACCTGGCCGGAAGCTGTACTAGCCGTTATTAACTTAGTCTGACCAGTTTGGCCTTGTCTTAAAGTTACTTCTAAACTACCGCCATTCAATAAACCGTTTAAATAACGGGCAGCCTGAGGCGGACGATAAGCAAAATCAGCTAGGCTAACTGATTGACCAGCTTCACCTTGCCGAACAGTTAAATTGATTATAGTTACGTTAGCCGGCAAATTATAACTGCCCGCATCAGCTAAACTATCGGCCGTGCTAGAATAAAACCCATTACTATCTAAATCAGCAAAAAAAACAAACCGCCCAGGATTACTCAAATCAAAGTTTAATCCATAACCGCCAGTCGGTACAATTCCGCCTATTGTCTGACCGGATAAAGCGTAAGCTTGGGCCTGCTGTAAAACAGATACCACTAAAAGCCCACCCTGCTCCAAATCATCCCTTTGTCGGCCACGATTAAAATTACTCAAAGTTACCCCAGTTATTACCACAAAAATAGAAATAGAAACCAATAAATCAACTATGGTAAAACCGGGTTTAATCAAACGTCTTAACATACTTAAATAATAACAGAAAAACAAAGATAAATTAAGCTTAAAAATCAAAAGTAAAAGCTCTACTTTTACCCCGCGTCCGCCAACTGGCGGAGTAAGTTAGTTGCCAAAACAACCAAAAATTAAAAACTCAACTAAAAAGTTAAAATTAGTTTGGGTTTTAAGTTGTGGTTTTTAGCTTTACTAATCAATAACCTAAATACCTTATATACCAATCAACTAGATTATTTCCCCAATACCAGGCAACCCAAGTGCTTAAGGATAAAAAAACACCAAAAGGCAAACGACTCTTCATGTGCCATTTTTTTTGGGTCAATAATATCAAACCAATCAAAGCTCCGGACCAATAAGACAATACCAAAGCTACGGCCGTGGCCTTAAAACCCAAAGATAAACCTAGCCAAAGCCCTAACCTTATATCGCCGGCACCTATCCAATTACCTTTAGAAATATAATATTGTAAAGCAAAAAATCCGGCGGCCAATCCAGCGCCGCCCAATAAACTGATCAGCGGACGACCCAACCATAAATTAATAAGCAACATAACAGCCGCGCCACTCAAAGTTAACACATCAGGCAAAACCTGATAACGCCAATCAAAAACCACCAAAGCTACTACGTAAAAAGTGATAATTAAACTGGCCAGTAGTAACCAAGTAAACTGACTTCCTAAAATCACACCAGCCGACGCCATAAGCAGTCCTGTTAAAATTTCCACTATAGGATACTGCCAAGAAATTGGCTGTCGGCAAAAAATACAACGACCCCTAAGCCAAATAAAAGACAACACCGGAATATTGTGTTGCCACTTCAACTGTTTATGACACTGTCGGCAAAAAGACCGGCCGGACAATGATTCGTTAGACCAAAGACGAATAACTAAAACATTTATAAAACTTCCCAAAACTAACCCTAACAAAAATAACAATATCAAAAACATACCCTAATATAATAGCAAATTAACAGCTAATTGTCGTTTAATTGTTTATTAGTCTGATTAATTAAATTACGTTGTTTAACAAAGCGCCAATAGTCCTGAGAAAATGGCTCGTTGTCAAAATAAATAGCTTCCCTAAGCGCCGCCTGAGCCTGGCGCGGCCTATCTTGCTGCCACAAAGCTAAAGCCTGGCTATAAAGTAAATGGGCCAAATAATCCTGACCGCTATAATAAAACATTCTATTTATTGTCCAAACCTCTGGCAATAACAAATTTGGTGAAGTAGCCTCTTCAACAGACTCTTTTAAGGAACCAAACAACCGATAAGCATAACCATCCAACCTGCTTACCAAATAACTATCTTTAGGTGGCAGTCTAGTAGCATAGGCCGGACGATTGGTTAAATAGGCATATCGCCAAAAACTAAGCCAATTATCAACTTCTCTTTCTCCCCAATTGGGGGTTAAGATAGGAAAAATGATTCCTCCGTCTAATACAGTAACGTCAGGCCTTAAACCTTTGACTATTTTTTGATAGGCAATCGTAAACAGTAAACTATCATTGGCATAATCATCTCCCCAAATAAACAAAACGGCTTGCGGCGGTAGCTGCTCCAACAAACTGCTGGCGTAAACCTCCGGCCAGTTATCTCGACTATAATTAAATAAATAAAAATTTCCATACCAGCTAGACCAAGGCAATGATAAAAAAATAATTATAGGAAAAATGATTACCGATTTTTTAAATATCTGCACCTTAACAGCCAACCAATTTTGTAAAGCTGTGGCAGCCAGAGCGAACAAAACAGCCAACAACATAATAAAACCACTCCAATAAACACTATAAGTAAAAGCCGGACCTAAGCCCCACCCATATCTCCTTAAATAAACTGCTGGTAAAATTTGACTGACGGCCGCGGCTAATAAAAAAATAATGGTCCGACCATAAATTTTATAACCGACGATCAAACCCAAAATTAAAACAACCAAAATAACTAAACCCCAATCCGACACCAAATCCAGCAATAAACTGCCGACCAACCCGCTTTTATTAACCAGACCGCTAGGCCAAACCATATCACTATATCCTAAACGTAAAACGTGATACCAAAAACTAAACCAGCTGTCTGGTCGTCCCCAATTAAGCAAAGGATTCTGAGCTGCTCGCCAAGGTAAATAAAGATAAGGAACCAAACCTAATATAAAAAAAATAATTACTTTTATTTTTTGATTTAATTTAATAATTATTAAATCACGATAATAATAAACCAATAAAATTGGCCACAGCCAAACAGCTAAAAGATGAGCGCTGGCCGATAAACCAGCCAAACCAAAAATTAAATATAACCAACCGACAGTCTTATCTTTGTTAAAACGGGCCGCCGAATAAATAATGGCCGATAACAAAAAAACATATAAAGTATAAACTTCAGCCACCACCGACTGAGACCAAAAGCCGGTCCAGCCAGCCAAAAGCCAAGACGCCGCTAAAGCTAATAAAGGCTCAACCTGCCAAAGCCGAGTTGACTTATAAACCAACCAACTAGCCAAAGCGGCTAGTAAACCTGATAACAAATTAACAATTACCGGCGACCAACCTACCAATTGAGACCACAAACCAGCTAACAAAACATACAATGGGTAGCCGGAAGGATGCGGTATCCCCCAGGTTAAAGCCGCCGTTACAAATTCAGCTGAATCCTCCAACTGAATAACCCGAGCGGCCGACTGCCAATAAATAAACAACGGTACAATAAAAGCCAAGGCGGATAATAAACTATTCAACCAATTGAATGACTTTTTAAGCATATCTCAAAAATATATGCTAAACGAAAAATCTTAAATTATAAGGCCTTCTCTCCTAACTCATTTTATAAATCATTACCCAAAAAAGCAAAAACTCCCAGATCAACCAGGAGTTACTTGCTTTAATTATACTTTTTACTACTTTATACCGGTTGGTGAAGCAGTATGTGCGCCCGAAGCCAAGCCACCTGTGGCACCCTCCAAAGAGAAAGTAATCATATAGCTTTCCGTACTAGCTGCGCAAGTTGTTGGCGCTGCCGAAGTAGCACTACAGAATAAATAAGAAGCTCCACCGGGGGTCGGATTGGCTGGTACCTGGCCCATATAAACATTAGTCGCTCCAGTCGTGCTAGAAGCAAAGCCAGTATTAATCAAAGACGCCATACCACCGGAACCCAAAGCCGTAGCCGTACCGACGGATGGATAACCATTCTGATCACCGTAGTAAAGCTCCAAAGCCGTCTGCACCTGCTTAATATCGGCTACTCTTTTAGCGTCACGTGATTTTTGACGAGCGACGTTAAGACCTACCACCGCCAAGGTGGACAAAATACCGATAATAGCTATAACAACCAATAATTCAATTAAAGTAAAACCTTTTCTGTTTTGGTTTAACATTGTCTCACCCCCTTCCTTTTAATAGACATATATTTAATTATAGCACAGTTTAGCCATTTAGTCCATGCTAAAAACTACCAGCTAAATTATATAATGGTAATATTATTGCCGAAACCATCAATCCTACTGCCAAACCTAATATTATCATTATCAAAGGCTCTACCAGAGTAACCAAATTAGTCACCTGATTTTCCACTTCCCGACCGTAAAAATTAGACAGACGCTGTAATATTTCTTCTAATCGTCCAGTTTTCTCCCCCACTACCATCATTTGTGAAACCATGGCTGGCACAATATTGGACTCCAAAAAAATTGTAGAAATGGAATTACCTTCTTCCACTTCTTTTATAGTTGACCTTATCATTTCTTTAAAAACCTCGTTACCAACCACATCAGCTACTACCGCTAAACTACGAGTTAAAGGTACACCACCTTGAAGCAAGGTACCTAAAGACCTAGTAAAACGCACTAAATAAATTTTTTTAAATAACTGACCAATCACTGGCAGTCTTAGCTGAAAACGATGCCAAACCATCCGCCCGGTACCAGTTTGCGTTGCTAAACGAAAAAGAACCACTAATCCAGCTAAGATTATTAATAACAACCACCAACGAGTCTGCAAAAAACCACTAGTACCTATTAATAAGCGAGTAGAAAAGGGTAAAGCTGTCTGTGATTCCTGTAAAATACTAGTCAATTTAGGAACCACAAAAATCATCATAACAAAACCCACTATAACCAAACCGACAATAATAAAAGCCGGATAAGTCATAGCACCTTTTATTTTGCTCATCAAATCATAATTTTTTTCCGCTTCGTCCGCCAAATAATTTAGAGTATCGTCAAGACGGCCACTAGTTTCACCCGATTTAACCATGTTTATGTAAAAATCACTGAAAGTGTTGGGGTATTTACCTAAAGCGGCCGACAATTTAGCGCCACCTTCCACTTCATCGGCTACATCGGAAACTACCACCCGTAAAGCTTCATTTTCAGTTTGTTTAACCAAAATACGCAAACTTTCCACCAAAGGAACAGTAGCTGCCGTCATAACAGCTAACTGTCTGGAAAAAATAACCAAATCTTTAGCTTTTATTCGGTTAAAAAGTTTAAAGCCAATGTCCATCCAACGATGGCTGGACATTTCTTTTAAATAAAAAGGCGTAAAATGACGATCGGCCAATATTTCCAAAGCATTAGTTTCATTAGCTGCTTCCACCGTACCGCTTATCAAATGACCTTTTAAATTTTTAGCTTTATATTCGTAAAGAGACATACCCGGTATTACAACTTCACTTGCCGCCCAAGCAGCAAATCAAGTTTTAAATTGTTAGATTTATAAACAAACATATTTATATATTACTAAGTTTTAATCTCCCGGCGGTATTTACTACAGTGAAGTAGTGATACCGGGCATAAATTAATTAAGCGCGACGCATAAAAGAATTAAATAATTCTTTATCATGAGCATAAGACAAGGCTTCCTCTTCTATAATTTCACCGGTTTTAACCAATTCGGCCAGGTTATAATCAAATGATACCATACCTTCATCGCGAGATACTTGAAGAATATTATTTAACTGATAAAACTTTCCTTCTTTGATTATTGACTTTACGGCCGGACTGCCAATCAAAAGCTCGGTAACAGCTACTCGGCCACCGCCTACTCGGGCTACCAACTGTTGAGACAAAACAGCCAAAAGCACCTCGGATAATTTTTGTCTAAGACCAGCCTGGGCATCCGGTAAAAAAGAAGTGATTAAATTTTCTAAAGTTTTTATAGAGGCATCCGCTTCACTGGTTATTACCACCAATTTACCAGCGGCCGCTAAAGCTATAGCCGACGGCAAATAGGGAGCTGGTAATTTAGGTAAAAAAACCACATCGCAATCCTCTTGGGGTAAGGTTTCTAAGGCGGCTTCCCAATTTATAACGTCGCTACCTAATTCACGCTGATCAACTACGCTTTTATTACCGACAAACAAATATTCTATAGGTCCCTCGATAGTTATAATGTGACGAGCTGATTGATTATTTATTTCTTGAATTAAAGCGGCTAAAGTCGCTGATCGACCAGAACCATAAGGACCGCTAATAATTAATAAGCCGCTAGTAGCGCTAATTAATTTATTTAAAACCGTTGGTAAACCTAATTCCGCAATAGTTTTTATTTTAACCGGAACAAACCTGACAGCCAGTTCGGGTAGACCTTTTTGATAAAATAAAGTTATTCTAAGGCGGACCCGGTTAGCAAAAGTATAACCTAAGGTCAACTGTTTTTCCTTATTAAACTTGGCTAGTTGTTCTTCGCTTAACAAAAAACCTAACACCGCCTCCAAATATTCATCCGTAACAATAGGCTGATCAGACATAGTTTTAAGCTGGCCATCCAACCTAATTATTGGCGAACTGGCCGCCCGTAAATATAAATCTGATACACCTTGACCGACTAAACCACTTATTAATTGCTGAAATAAAGCTACTTCTGAAGAAGACATAAACAAAATAGAATCAAGAATAAAATCTAAAATTTATTTTAATTTTCAAACTTACCGACTACCCACTCCATTTCGTTTTGCCAATCTCGGTCAGGACAACGCCAACCCGGACTGCTAAAATGAGGACCTTGTCCACTTTCTAAATCTGTTATACCCAAAACATAAAAAGCTTTACCAGGCGGACAACCTTCAATCCCCACACTTGGATTATCTGGCACATAACGATAATAACGATAACCATAACAGGTACCGGTTTTTAAGGGATCTTCCGGTGGATCATCTAAAACACCTGTCAGGCTACCCTGCATGAATTGAAGCGTCTGGTTGCCCACATTCCATCCGCCACAACCATTGCCAGCCGTATCTGGATAACGACCGTTTTTATCATAATATAACTCTAAAGCCGACTCAATCTTTTCCATATCAACTAAACGCTGAGCGTCTATGGTTTGTCGCCTAACTTTATCGGCCGCGATTACGCCAATTGTGGCCAACAAAACAATAATAGATATAACTACCAATAATTCTATAAAAGTGAACCCGCTCGGTAGTTTAGATTTTTTAAAAAACATAAAACTAGGCATCTTATTTTATTTGCCGGCCAACCGCCGCTACCACTTCCGATGGTAAAAAATGAGCTTTTATCAAAAATTCAGCCGCGCCTAAAGACTTAGCCTTTTTAACATCAGCCCGACTGCTTAAATTGGTCAAAATAACCACTGGGATATCACGACTAACCTGATCAGTTTTCAAAGAATTTAAAATAAACCAACCGTCTGGCGTGGGTAAATCTAAGTCCAATAAAATCACATCCGGTTTAATTTGTTTGATTTTTTTTAAACAACTAGGGCCATCGGTAGTTACAACAACCGACCAACCGGCTGAACCAAATTTATTTTGATAAAGTCGGTTCAAAAAAATATCAGCTTCTACTATAACTATGGAATGTTGTTTGGCCATATTTAATCTTTGGTTACGGTTAATACCTCTTCCAAAGTCGTTAAACCCTGCAAAGACTTAATTAAACCATCTTGTTTTAAATTCAAAACACCCTGCTTTTTATACTCTTGCTTAATGTCGTCTGGCGTAAAAGATTTGGCTATCAAACTTTGCAACTCAGCGGTGTTGGCCAAAGCTTCTGATATAACAGTCCGGCCGCGATAGCCGGTAAAATCGCAGCGGTTACAACCTTTGCCTTTTTTAAAAACCCAAGGCTGACTTAATTCTTTAATAACCAAACCAGGCGGCAAATCAGATAATTCTTTTTTCATTTCATCAAGCATAGTATCAGGCACCTGGATTTCTTCTTGACAATAGTTGCAAATTTTTCTGACCAAACGCTGCGCTACCACTATATTGACTGTTGAACTTATCAAAAAAGGCTCTACGTGCATGTCTATCAATCGAGGTATAGCACCAGAAGCGTCGTTGGTGTGTAAGGTAGACAGTACCACATGACCCGTCAAAGAAGCGTGTATAGCTAATTCAGCTGTTTCTGTATCGCGAATTTCACCAACCAATATTATATCTGGATCCTGACGCAAAATAGACCTTAAACCGGTGGCAAAAGTATAATCAACCTCTGGGTTAATTTGCGACTGATTAACTCCTTCTAAATAATATTCTATCGGGTCTTCCAGAGTTATTATATTAACGTCTTCTTTGTTCAAAATGTTAAGAGCGGCGTAAAGAGTAGTAGACTTACCAGAACCGGTCGGCCCGGTTACCAGTAACATACCACGACTCTTGGATAAATTATCCTTAATTAATTCCAAAGTTTTTCCCCAAAAACCTAACTCTTCCAAAGTCTTTACTCCAGTAGTGGTATCTAAAATACGCATAACCACTTTTTCACTATTCAAAAGAGGCATAGTGGAAACACGTAAATCAACCGGGCGATTAGCCACTTGCAATCTGATACGACCGTCCTGAGGTATTCTAGTTTCATCTATTTTTAAATTAGCTAAAACCTTAATACGCGATACAATAGCTGAATGAATATAACGCGGCAACACTATGGAGGTGTGTAAATCACCGTCAATTCTATAACGCACGCGTGTTTCATCATCGTTCGGTTCAATATGAATATCCGAAGCACCGCCTTCCACAGCATGGCGCAAAATAACAGCCACCATTTTAGCGACCGGCGCGGATTTAACAACTTCTTCAAAATTATCATCCTGCTCAGCAATGCTACCAGTTTTTTTCCCTTTGCCCTTATCTTGAAATTTATCTCCAGCCAAACTCAAAGCTTCGGTTACTTCACTGCTTAAACTTTCATATTGTCTGACAGCGCTCTCAAAACCTTCAGGAGAAGTTAAATAATAATGCAAATTCCATTTATTCTCCCGGCCAATATACTCAGCTGCCTCTATAGCTTTATAATTACCTGGATTGACGACGGCAACAGAAACATCTTTATCTTTCTGATCAAAAACCACAATCTTATAATTTTCAGCTATCTCCTGGGGAATTAATTTTATCACTTCAATTGGTATGGTATGACCAACCAAATCCTTATAAGGCATGCTAAAAATTTTAGCTTTAGCCGCCATGATATCTTCGGGGCTGACTAAATCGCTTGACCGCAAAACTTCTTCCAAGCTTAAACCACTCTCGGTCGCTTGAACCTGCAGTTGTCTTAACTGATCGGGACTAATTTTTTTATCAGTTAACAATATATCGGTTAAATCAAAATTTATTTTCTTTTTAGGCATGGTAATTTTATTATTTATCTAATCCCACTTTCTGTTAAATAATGAAGCCCGACCGCTAAATCTTGGCTACCCTTTTCCAAACAAAAAGCCACGCTATATCGATCCGCTTCCAAGTTACCAACAAAAGCATAATTGCAGGGCTGACAGGCTTGGCCAGGCTGATCAGACAAAGGGTCAAACCGACAAACTGATTTGCCCATGGGATCATCCAAAAAATTAATGTTAGGTATAAAATCAGCCAAACCCTCCGGACCTCTACCCAAACATAAACTAACCTGCGCCGGAGTGTTTTTGGAACATTTCAAAGATTTAAAACCCTCTTCATTGTAGCGGTCGCTATATAATAACAAAGCTTGACCTAAACCTATCATATCCGACAAACGTCGACCGTCACGCAACTTCATTCTAGAATTAGAAATTAAAATAACTGCCAAGGCGGCTATTACCCCCACGGCAGTAAAAGCGATGGCGAATTCAAAAGTCGTGAAGCCGGCCCTAAACCCAGCTGTCTTAATTTTATTTTCTTTAATTGCCATATTAATTTACGGACGTCTGATTGTTTTTGGTTGATTGTTGGTTGGTATACTAAAAGGATCTGCCCGGCCAACCTGACTTGTTTGCAAAGGCAACGAACCAAATATCTTAAGGTTAATAAACCTGTCATCTTCCAAAACTTCGTCACCTAATTTAAGTTGGCCACTAATGACTGACGGACGCTTGGCTGGCCAATCAACCGCTTGGTTATTTGAACCACTTGAATCATGCCAAAAATTAAAATACACCAAAATAAAAATTACTAACCAAACCAAGCCAAGCGAAGAAATAATTATAATAAGTTTTTGCCGACTGTATTTTTTGGGCGCTAACATATAATTTTAAGGCAAATACAAAGTTTTAAAATTAAGCACATAACCACTTTGGACACCGGTTGAACTCTGGCTAAAAGTTAAAGAGGTGAGTTCCACCAACCTTAAACTACTAGCGGCAGCAGCTAC
>JBMORS010000099.1:0-1422 GCA_049319925.1 Patescibacteria group bacterium
GTCTTCTACTAAATGGCTGGGCAATTTTTGACCAGTCTGCCGCTGAATAATAGGCAATTGCTCTACTGTCTGCCTTTCTACTGAAAAACCTACGCCTGTGCCACACATTAAAACATACATAATCTCGGCAAAATCCTGCCAAGCTTTTGGCGCCACAAAAGAACAATTATAAGCGCAAACATTGGTGGCCCGAGCGGCTTCGCCCGCTCCCCACAAAAGCCGCATAGAACCCAAAGCCTCCATATTCAAAATACCCTGTCTAATTTCTTTGTATTCTGCTTCGGTTAATTTATCGCCCAAATTTTCCCGCATAAACCCGACATAACGGTCTACTGTTTCCACCCAAGTTTCGCGACGACCTTTGTCGGGCAACCATCTGGAATAAGTACTATAAAAAACATATTCAGAAAGTTGATTACGAAAATATTGCTTACTCTCTTTAGCTAGATCCTTTACTTCCTGGGGAATTTCCGGACGATGACGCCTTAAATGAGCGTGTTCTTCCCGATAAACTATATAAGCCCGAGCTGTCTTTAGCCATTTAGATCTCATTAAAACCAATTCTACTATATCCTGCACCTGCTCCACTGTTGGTGTAGTATGACCGTCATAAATTCTTTCCAATTCTTCATCCACTTTAAAAGCCAAACGAGCCGCCTCTTCTCTGGTAAACTCACCGGTTTCCCGACCAGCCTTAAATATTGCTTCCACTATCTTGGCCGGATCAAACTCAACCTTACGGCCATCCCGTTTAAGTATCTGGTTAAGTTTTTGAGTCTTATTAGTTGCAGTAGAGACTGTATTGGCGGCTGACGAAGAAGCATTAGGCATAGTACTTTTTAAAATTTAAAAATAAAACTTTAATTTTAATTTATTTTTTACGAATTAAACGGCTGCGTCCAACCTTAACCCCTAAATCTTTTAACTCTTTGGTAAAACTATCCACGTCTTGAAACGATCTATAGACCGAAGCGAATCTTATATAGGCCACCTGGTCGAAATTTTTTAATCTCTTCATAACTATCTCACCGATATCTTTGGAAGTTATTTCTGATTTACGACGGCGTTGAATATCACGTTCTATCTTCTGCATCAATCCTTTAAACTTGTCAGCCGTATAAGGTATTTTTTCCAAAGAACGTCTAAGGCCGGTAGCTAATTTTTCTTTGTTATAAGGTTCGTGACTGCCATCCCTTTTTATGACCGACAAATCCAAAATTTCACTTTCTTCTATGGTAGAAAATCTAAAACTGCACTTAGTACACTCGCGACGACGCCTAATATTTAAGCCATCGGCCACGACCCTGGAATCTGTTACTTTGGTATCGTAATAATTACAATAAGGGCAATGCATATTTGAAATTGTACCACAAGATATAGTAGCACTAATAACTATTTTACCCCTATATGTTGGGGTCGTCA
>JBMORS010000100.1:0-1409 GCA_049319925.1 Patescibacteria group bacterium
AGTTATCAGAAAATTATTAAGTCCGTTATTATCGATTGTCTTACTGACCATTACTTGGTCGCCAGCTTGATATTTTAAACCGCTTAATTCTTGTTGGGAATTGCTGTTGGTGATAAATTCTGTGCCTGTTAAGTTTCCGTTTAAGGCTTTTAGTTTTAATTCTTGTTCATAAAAAATTTTGCCAGATTCATCAGATTGTTGTTGCTCATTTATTACAGATATAACCTCGGCTCTAAAAATAGCAGGCTCTTGATCAATTATCTCGGCGCCATAAATCGGTTTTATTAAACCGATTAAAAAAAGTATGGAGGTGATTAGAATTATTAGTTTATTACTCATAAGATTAACCAAACATCAGCCAGGCTGGTTTAAAGATAAGCAGTAAACCAATAATGAGCATTAATATTCCACCAATTAGGTGGGACCAGCGTGTGTATTTGGTAGTCAGGCCGGTTAACTTAAGTGTTAGCATGGCTAGAATAAAAACTAACAAGTCGTCCAGCATAAAAATAAACACATAGAGCAGCAGATACAAATAATATTGCCAAATCGGCAAATTATTAAGGGCTAACACTTGGCTGTAAACAGCCGGCAGACCAGCCGAACAAACTAATTCTACTAGGTTAACCGAGGCGGCTAAAGCGATTATGCCTACTAGCGACCAGAACAGGCTAGATTTTTGAGTGATATTTTTAAGCTTGGTAAAATATTTATTTTTTTTGTCTGCGTCTACCATTTTGCAGGCTGCTTCTTTGTTGGTAAAGTATTCTTTTAGATTATATGCTCCCCCACCTAAAGCTACTAAACCAATAATAACCCGCACCCAAAAAAGTAAACCGATAAATAACAGTAAATTAAGCCAGGCGGCCATAAATATAAAATAAACAGCCGCTGAGGTAACTATGAAGGTACCGCCTAAGAGCCACATTCTTCGCCGGTTGGGCATATTAAGCAGTAAACCAATTAAAAATACCAAAACCCACATGGCGCAGGGATTAAATCCGTCTAACGCGCCCAAGACAATGGTTATAGCTGGCAGAGAAAATTGGGTTAGATCCTTTTGGCCTAGTAAAGGCAGATTGATATTTAAGGATTTTTTATTATCTAGCTGTTCGACAATGTCTTGTTGGGAAGAATCACTGGGCAAAGTAGTCTTATCAGTCGTATCTGTGATTGTTGGTTGTTTTAAGGAAGTAGTGGCGGCATCAAAACATTGTTTATTTAAAGCTGAATTAACAAACCATTCTAGCTGCCCTCCGCTTGAAGAATCATCGTACCAGCCAATTAAATAATTTTGTCCTATAACTGTAAAAGGCACGCCATTGGCTTCGATATCCAGGTTGTCTGCTATTTGTTTCATTAAACGGTAATTATCAAAGTTTTTGCTAATTTCTCGACTGTCAACAATT
>JBMORS010000101.1:0-10944 GCA_049319925.1 Patescibacteria group bacterium
GACAGACCTTCTATCTGATCTACATCCGGCTTATCCATCATGCCTAAAAACTGACGAGCATAAGCTGACAAGGATTCAATGTAACGCCTCTGCCCTTCAGCATAAATAGTATCAAAAGCTAAAGAAGATTTACCCGATCCGGATAAACCAGTAATAACTATTAATTTATCGCGTGGTATGCTTAAAGAAATATTCTTTAAATTATGAACCCGGGCACCACGGATAACTATATTGCCAGCTGGACGAGTTTTGAAATCCACCGAATTAACCTTATCTTTGGTTATTACCGTTCGATTGGCAAAAATTTTTTTAGGCATAAAAAATCTTTTACAAAGTAGGAATAAGTTTACTACTTTTAGGTAATCAGGTCAAGGAATAAACAACTGATAATAATACGCTATAATTAAACTATGAAAGACCTATTGTCTAAACAACTGGCCAATTTACCCAAACAACCCGGGGTTTACCAATTTTACGGCCAAGACAAAAAATTACTCTATATAGGCAAAGCTAAAAATATTCACTCTAGGGTACGGTCTTATTTTCAAAAGAAAAACAGTCTAAGTCCGGCTAAACAAGTAATGGTGGCTCAAGTAATAAAAATAAAAATCTCACCAGTTAAAAACGAATTGGAAGCCTTATTGTTAGAAGGCAATCTTATAAAACAGTACCGACCGCCTTATAATGTGGTACTTAAAGATGATAAAAGCTGGCTTTATTTAGCTATAAATTATTCAGAAAAATTTCCCACTGTAACTTTAACCAGACAAACCTGGCGGTCCGGCTTTAAATATTTCGGGCCATATCCTTCAGCTGGATCAATTAAGTACACCCTGCTTTTACTTAAAAAAATTCTAAAATTAAAAACCTGCTCTAATCCGCCAGAAAAACCCTGCTTTGCCGCTAAACTAAACCGCTGCTTAGGACACGATAATTCACCAGGTGGCCGACAATTTTATCTTGAACAACTTAAAAAACTAGACAGCATATTAAAAGGACAAGTTGCTGAAATAATCAAAAAAACCAAGCAAAGCATGAACAAAGCCGCTCAAAAAAAATCTTACGAACTGGCGGCCAGGCTAAGGAACCAAATTATTGCCCTGGAAAAAATCAGTCAAAAACAAAATGTTATATCTAGGCGGCCGGAAAACTTAGAAATTATCAACCTGGCTAAAATAAACGAACAAATAGCTATAACCCTACTACCGGTTAGGCGAGGAATCTTGCTAGATGCTAAAAACTTTTTAGTTAACGCGCCGGCTGGTTTATCTGATACTGAATTATTTGAAGGCTTTTTAGAACAATACCTTAAACCCGGTAATGATTTTTCCCGTCACCTAGTAACTCCGATAAAAATCAATAGCCCCCTAACTGGTTTTAAATTATATGTGCCCCAAAAAGGCTATAAAAAACAATTATTAACTCAAGCTAAAAATACGGCCGAAACTTATCTTAAACAAAGCCTGGCTAGTTGGCAGAAAAAACAGGAACAATCCGAAATCGGTTTAACAGAGCTAAAAAAAATTCTTAATTTAACTAAATCGCCAGAACGAATTGAAGGCTATGATATTTCTAATCTACAAGGCAAACAAGCTGTCGGCGCCATGACTGTTTTACAAAATGGCTTGGTAGAACCCAAATTATATCGGCGGTTTGTCATAGATAATATAAGCACCCCAAATGATTACGCTATGTTGGGACAAACTATTCTAAGACGATTGACTAAAAATAAAGACTGGCCCAAACCTGATTTAATAATGTTAGACGGCGGCGCCGGGCAATTATCCACGGTGAAAAAAATACTATCAAACCAAAAAATAAATATCCCGGTAATAGCTTTAGCCAAACAAAATGAAGAATTATATCTGCCTGACAAAAAAAATCCCCTAAAGTTACCGTTGGATAATCCGGCTTTGAAATTGCTAATAACACTACGCGACGAGGCTCATCGCTTTGGCCTCAATTTACATAGACAAAGACGCTCTAAACAGCAAATAATTTCCGCCTGGGATAGTCTACCTGGTATTGGACCAAAACTTAAAAAGAAACTTAAGAAAACTTTTACCAACTTAACAGAAATAAGACAAATTGATGTATTTGAATTATCTAAACTGATTGGACCAGCTAAAGCTAAAAAATTAAAAGACTATTTGGAAAATAATTATTGACAAAAAATTTAACAAATACTAAGGTGGCAACAAACAAAATTCATTATTTTTGGAGGAAAAATGAAAAAGAAAAATTCTTTAACAGGGTCTGTATTAACGGCTGTTTACGAACCATTTCATTTTCAAAACATAATTAACGACCTAAAAAATATGGGTCTAAAAGTGACTGTCGTAAACAATTACGATGATACCGTTATTGAATCAAAAAACGGTTTTGACCTTACTATTCTATCAACTTTAATGTACGGCTCTAAAAAAATTAAAAAATACTCACCGGACAAACAAATAATTAAAGACCTTTTACCTGAATTAAGATCTTCTGGCAAAAAATTTCTTGTTTTAGCTAATCAACCGACTGATGCCGGAGAAATAGCAAAAGACAAATATTGTCTCGGCTCTTTTCAAATGAGTGATGTATATTGTTCACCAAAAATTATAACAAAAACCGTAATAAAATTTTTCAATTACAAAAATAGGACAAAAAATGAAACTCCTAAAGATAGTACTACCCGCCGCAGCTCTAGCAGCAACCATCGGACTGCTCATAAAAAAAGCAGTCAAAAATAACTGGGTCAAAAGGTTAACAACCTCAGCCCAAGCCTAAACATTTATTCCAGCCGGTTTTATTTCTAAAACCGGCGGATTTTTTATATTAAAAAGGCGAAGGTAATTGCCATTCCACCAATTCTTTGGGGAAATCATTTAAAAATCTGGAAGGTAACCCCAGCATAACCGAGCCAAACAAACGCCGGTTAGTAGCGTAAGTACAATAAACCTGCTGACGAGCGCGCGTTAGTCCCACATAACACAAACGCCTTTCTTCTTCCAATTCCTTAGGGTCGCTAAGACTGGAAGAATGCGGAAACAAACCTTCTTCTAAACCAACCAAAAAAACCGTATCAAATTCCAAACCTTTAGCGCTGTGCAAAGTCATCAAAGTCAAACCGCCCGATGTTTTACTAAGTTCGTCTTGATCCTGCCACAAAGACACATCTGTTAAAAATTTAGTCAAAGCCTCTGGGCCTAAACCAGGAGCTCTTTCGGCGGCCACGGTTTTTAATTCTTCAATATTTTCCCAACGAGATTCACCTTCGCTGGTGCCATCCAACAAATAATTTTTTAAGCCACTTTTGGACATGACATCATCTATTAAATCGCTTACTGTAATATTAGGTAATAGCTTAAGCCAATTTTTATAAAGACTATTAAACTTCTGCCAAGATTGTTTTTTGCTAACCGGCAAATCTAATTTATCTAAAATAGAATCATCTAATAAAGAAAGTTTTCCTTCTCGGGCAAAATTTATTATTTTATCAACCGAAGACAAACCCAAACCCCGACTGGGCGTTAAAATAGCTCTTTGCCAGCTAGCGCCGTCATAAGGATTAACCAACAAACGTAAATAAGACAAAATATCCTTTACTTCCCGCCGTTCATAAAACCTAATACCACCGACTAAATGATAAGGCAAACCCTTTTTAAGACAGGCTTCTTCTAAAGCCCGGCTTTGAGCATTAGTTCTGTATAAAACAGCTATGGCGGTTAATTCTTGGCCCGTGCCATAGTAACGCCAGCCTTGATTTATTTTAGGTAAAACATAGTCTGATTCATCATTGGTATAAGTAAGTTCCTGATTATCAGGTTTAACCGCTAGAGATGAAATCTGGTTACTTAAACCTATAATTTCCCCGGTTACCCAATCCGCTTCAGCCGACTCATCATAAAGCTCTACCACCTGTACTGGTCGACCTAAATTATTTTTAGTCCATAATTTTTTGTCGCTCTTATATTCTGCTTTGGCCATAACAGAATTGGACAAAGAAATTATAGTTTGGCTAGAGCGATAATTTTGCTCCAATTTATAAATTTGGGCTGCTGGATAATCTTTTTTAAAACGCAAAATATTACCGAAATCAGCGCCACGCCAGGAATAAATCGATTGCCAATCGTCACCCACGGCATATAAATTAGCTTTGGGGCCGGCTAATAAATTTGTCCAAACATATTGTGCCCGATTAGTATCTTGATATTCATCAACTAGAACATAAGGCCAAGTCTCTTGATATTTTTTAAGTAATTCCGGACGACTTTGCCACAAATAAACCTGCTGGGCTATTAAATCGTCAAAATCCATAGCCTGGTTGGCTTTTAAGGACGCCTGATAAAGATTATAAACCTGAGCGATCAGTTTAAAAAACCTATCATCAGACTTAATTTCCTGATATTGAGCCGGCCAAATTAAATCAGCTTTGGCTCTAGATATGGCGCCTAAAATAGCCCCGGGCGACACCTGACGCGGCGGTATTGATAAATCTTTCAAAATAGCTTTTATTAAACTCAACTGATCAGATTGATCATAAATAGAAAAGTTATTACTATAACCTAAATAGCTAGCCTGACGTCTTAAAAACCCGGCACTGATAGAATGAAAAGTACCTATTAACATTTGCCGACTCTGAGGGGCACGACCCAGCAGAGCAGCCGTTCTTATTTTCATTTCTTGAGCCGCCTTGTTAGTAAAGGTAACGGCTACAATTTGTTCCGGCCTAACAGACAGATTATCTATTAAATAAGCTAAGCGGTGAATTATAGTTCTAGTTTTACCACTACCGGCTCCAGCCAAAACTAAAGTCGGCCCCAACTTAGAAGTTACGGCAGCCAACTGCTCTTCATTTAAATCTTTTAAATAATTAGGTTGTATCACTTTTAAACCTTTCTCTATTGACAAAATAAGCCTGGTCTGGTATGCTGAAAATCGCTAAACCTACAGGTACATAAAACTATATCATACTGATAAATTAATACACCTTACAAAAGGTTTTTTGTTTTAAAATGAATTATTATTACTTACAAATTGCCCAACTAGTCATCTCGCTACTTCTAATTATAGCCATTTTGCTGCAAAATCGCGGCGCTGGCTTGGGTGGAGTTTTTGGTGGTGAAGGCAATGTTTACCGAACCAAAAGAGGTGTAGAAAAAGGTTTATTTTACGCTACTATTATTTTGGCCATCTTATTCTTTATTTTGGCTGTTTGGTCACTACTTAAAACCTAAGGTGCTGTCTATTAGTAATCTAAAAATGGGCCTTAAATCAATCAGCCGGCTTTTGAATAACCGGTTAAATAAGTTGGGCGACCATCTTTACGGACCAATCGAACGAAATCTTTTAGAAACCATGAAAAAAGCAGACGATCGTCGTTTGCCTAATTGGCGACAATTAAAACTTTTACCTAAGATTTTTACAGCGCGTGAACAACGAGCCGCTTTAAGTTTGTTGCTACTTTGTCTAATAAGCGGCCTAATTTTAGGCTGGCGAACTTACGCCAGACAAACTATTTTGGTACCAGCTAGCGGTGGACAATACAACGAAGGTTTAATCGGCTATCCTAGAACTACTAACCCACTGCTCAGTAGCAGCGAAGCTGAGCTGGATTTATCAAAACTAACTTACCGCGGTTTATTCAAATACTCGGGACAAGGTCAACTGGAACCAGATTTGGCGGATAGTTGGAGCCTGAGTGCCGATAAAACTACTTATCAAATAAAATTAAAAAACAATCTCTTTTGGTCAGACGGACAATCCATTACTAATGAAGATGTCTACTTTACCTATTTAAGTGTCCAAGATAAAACATTAAACAGTCCGCGGGGTGGCAGTTTTCAAAACGTAGAAATAAATTTGACGGAAGACGGCTTAATAAATTTTAAATTAAAAGAACCTTATCAACCTTTTTTGGACGCTCTAACTTTAGGTATTATACCAGTTCATCTTTGGCAAAATATCGCGCCAGAAAGATGGCTGTTAGCTGAAGCTAATTTAAAACCCATTGGCTCTGGGCCGTGGCGTTTTAAATCCTTAGTCAAAGACAAACAAGGAAATTTATTAAACTATCGATTGGAAGCCAACCCTTATACCCATACCAAACAACCCTATCTTAAAGAAATTAATCTTAATTTTTACGGAGATTTAACAGCTGCCGCTGAAGCCCTGCGCCAAGGAGATATTGACGGATTAGGAGGGCTAACCTGGCAAACTAATAATCTTAGCCAACAAAAATACCAAATCTTAGATATTACCTTACCTCATTACAACGCTATATTTTTAAATCCCCAACAGCATAGCTTACTAAAAGATAAAAATGTCCGATTAGCCTTAGCTTATGGCACTAACCGCTCAGCCATAATTCAAGAAACTTTGGGTAGCCAAGCTGTTCCCAGTCACGGGCCTTTTTCCTACGGAGAATTAAAAATGCTAACCGCTCAAAGTAACACTAATTACAATGAAACCAAAGCTCAGGAACTGTTAGCTAAGGCTGGATTAACCAAAGATACAGACAGCGGATTATATAAAACTAAAGATAATAAAGAACTGGCTTTAACTCTAACTGTCATTGACCAAGAAGAAGATATAAAAGTAGCCGAAGCTATAAAACAACAATGGGAAAAATTGGGCTTGTTGGTTAGTCTAGATATTATACCCGCCTGGCGTTTGCAAAAAGACATTATAAATACCAGAAATTACCAAGCCTTACTGGCCGGCGAAATTATGGGATTGGATCCTGACCCCTACCCTTTTTGGCACTCCTCACAAATTTCCAGTCCCGGTCTTAATTTAGCACTTTGGCAAAATCGTACCGCCGACCAACTACTAAATCAAGCTAGACAAACTTTTGACAAAGCTGAGCAGAATAAATTGTACGTCCAGTTTCAAAATATTTTAAGCGAAGAAATGCCAGCAGTTTTTCTATACAGTAAAAATTATCACTATATTATCGGCAAAAAACTTAAAGGCCTAGACATCCAATTGTTAAGCCAACCAGCTGACCGGTTTAATCAGAGTGAAAACTGGTACGCAAAAACCGACCGGCAATAAGTTTAATTTGCCCAAGTGACGGGCGTGTGGCGGAATTGGTATACGCGTACGCTTCAGGAGCGTATAGGTGTAAACCTGTGAGGGTTCGAGTCCCTCCACGCCCACCATTTGGGCGAATATCACAATTACTGAAATTCCTTAAATTTATAGATTAAAATTCGAAGGGTAGGCATGAGTTTTAACTGTAAAAAGCCTAAGGCCTGTTCTAAGCGAACAATCACAGATTAAATACTGTTTAGAACAAAGTTTTCCTGCCTGCCAGATTTTAACTAATTCAACTTAAACTACAAGCAGGCCAGCACAGCTACTTGTGCAAGATTGATATCCGTTTACTTGTTTATATTATTAATACATTATAAAAATGTTTTGGGCAGAAGTTCTTTAATTAAACTTCTGTTAGCCAATGAATCATATGATTAGAGAAAAAACTCAACGGCCAAAATTTGGCCGCGCCCGCGGTTTACAACCACGCGGCAAATTTAACACCCGGACATCGTCCGGCAGACCGAATACCGGTCAACCAACTAAACCCCCCGTCCGATTTAATAAACCGACTTTATCGGCCGGCAGCAGCTTAAACGAGGCTAAATTAAAAATTATACCTCTGGGCGGTCAGGAAGAAGTCGGCAGAAACATGACTGTATTTGAATACGGTTCCGATATAGTTATTTTAGACATGGGTCTGCAATTTCCTGAAGAAGACATGCCGGGCATAGATTACATAATTCCCGATACCAGATATCTAAAGGGTAAAGAAAAAAATATTCGCGGCGTTATTTTTAGCCATGGCCACTTAGATCATATCGGCGCTGCTCCGCACCTGTTACCCAAACTAGGTTGGCCACCAGTTTATGCCAGTAAATTAACTCTACATCTAATAAGAAAACGACTAGAAGAATCAAAACTGGCCGGAAACTTAAGAGCTTACGAAATAAAATCAACCCAAGAACAACTTACCATGGGACGAATTCGGGTTAATTTTTTTGATGTTACTCACAGTATTATGGACGCCATTGGTGTTGTTATTCAAACTCCTGTTGGCAATGTCATACATCCCGGTGACTGGCGTTATGATTTTGATACTACCACCGGTCGACAAACAGATTTCTCACAACTGGCTCGTTGGAATACCCGTAATGCTCCTTCTATTTTAATGATGGAAAGTTTGGGTTCTACCAAAGAAGGTCACCAACTACCAGAAATAGAAGTTTATAAAAATATCAAACAAATAATGACACGGGCACCGGGACGATTAATTATTGCCACCTTTGCCTCTATGGTAGAAAGGGTTGGCCAACTTATCGCTATCGCCGATGAACTGGGCAAAAAAGTTGCCTTGGATGGTTTTTCCATGAAGATGAACGTGGAAATAGCTCGTAAAATCGGCTATTTAAAATTTAAATCCAGCACATTAATAGATATAAAAAGAATTCACGATTACCCGGCTAATAAGGTAGTTATAGTTTGTACTGGTGCTCAAGGAGAGGATCGGGCTGTCTTAATGCGTATTGCCAATGGTGATCACAGACAAGTTAGAGTAGAAAAATCAGATACGATTGTTTTTTCTTCCTCCGTTATACCAGGCAACGAGCGTACTATCCAAAGATTAAAAGATACTTTATATCGACAAGGTGCTGATGTCATTCATAAAGAAATTATGGACGTACACGGCGGCGGCCACGCTCTTATGGAAGATATCAAATTGCTAATCAGACAAATTAAACCTAAATACTTGCTGCCGGTTTACGCTAACCATTACTTGCTCAAAGAAGCTGCTAAGGTAGCCATGTCCATTGGTTTTCCACCGTCTAATATTTTCGTATTAGACAACGGACATATTGGAGAAATATCCGCCGCTGGTTTTAAAATCCAGAATCAAAAAATCCCTATTGAATACATTTTTGTAGACGGTTTAGGTGTAGGCGATATTTCCCACGTGGTACTAAGGGATAGGCAAATACTGGCCGGCGATGGTATGGTAGTATTAGTAGTAATGGTTGATAATAAAACTGGAAAACTAGTAGGTTCACCTGATATTATCTCCCGCGGCTTTGTTTATATGAAAGACAATAAAAAATTAATAGACGAAACCCGAGAAAAAATAAAAAATATAATGAAACTAAATGAAGCCCAAGTTAGCACTAATGATATTTATTTGCGTGATAAGCTGCGTAATGACATTGGACAATTCCTATTCCAAAAGATACAACGTCGACCTATGATTTTACCTATTTTAATAGAAGTTTAAGCTAATAATTATTATGTTTCCTAAAAATAAAGTAATATTCTCCGGCATTCAACCCTCAGGAGAACTGCACTTAGGCAATTATCTAGGCGCGCTAAAAAATTTCGTCAACTTACAAAAAGACAACCGTTGTTTTTTTAGCATAGTTGATTATCACGCCATTACCGTGCCTTATGATCCTAAAACTATGCCAGACAAGGTTTTGGGAGTGGCCTTAGACTATTTGGCGGCCGGACTAGATCCGGAACAATGCGTTATTTTTGTGCAATCACAAGTTTCTGAACACACCGAACTGGCCTGGATTTTAAATACCATTACTCCACTGAATGAACTGGAAAGAATGACGCAATTTAAAGACAAAACCGAACAACATTCAGCGGCTATTAACGCCGGCCTGTTAAATTATCCTATTTTAATGGCGGCAGATATTATGCTTTATCAAGCCGAGCTCATACCAGTCGGCGAAGACCAATACCAGCATTTAGAGTTAACTCGTTTGTTAACCAGAAAATTCAACAGCTCTTTTGGTGAATATTTTAAAGAACCTAAAGCTTATGAGGCTGTACTGCCTAGGGTTATGTCTTTGTTAGAACCTGGCAAAAAAATGTCCAAAAGTTTGGGGCCCAATCATTATATAGCCTTAAGTGACGCGCCGGAATTGATTCGCAAAAAAATTGCCAAAGCCATAACCGATACTGGTGGCCCCAAAGGAGAAAAAAGCGGCGGCCGAAACCTGCTCCAATTATTTAAAATATTGTCCGATGATAAAAAATTGAAAAACGAATTAGAGGATCAATACCAATCAGGTGAACTTAAATACTCGGAATTTAAACCGCTTTTGGCCGATATTATAATAAAAAATTTAGAACCTATCCAAGCTAAACGAGCTGAACTAGCCGCCAGACCCCAAGAAGTTAGAAATATACTGCTGGCTGGCCGAGACAAAGCTAAATTAATAGCCCAAAAGACTCTAAATGATGTAAAGGAAAAAATGGGTCTGGCTTAATAGTTAATTTCAAAATTACGTTCTCCAATAAAACCGCTTAACCAAGCGGTTTTATTGCTTTTACCATTGACAAAACTCTATTTTAAGAGTATTATTAATAGCTAAAATATATAAAAATAATAAACATCAAGGACATTAAAAATGAAAATATGGCAAATTAATACTTTACCAGAAGAACGACCTTACCAATTTTTATTAAGGTATTTGCTCCGCCCGATTATGTTAATTTTCGGAACCGGTAAAATTTCCCACTGGTGGAACTGGATTGATTGTGTAGATCCAGAAGGAATAGAAAATAATTCTCTCCTTATAAAACCAGATACCAGTGCTCCTCTTCGTTTTAAAAATAATTTAAAAAGCAAAATCAAAGTCAGTCTAGGCGGTTGGCAAACCCAAGTTGTTATTAAACCAACCAAAAATGACGACTGGCAAAATTGGAGAGTCGTTTTTAAAAGCGGGTCAGGTGAAAAAAAATTAACTCAATTTTGTAATATTTTATTAAAAACGCCCGTTCGTTTACTTGTCGGCCCTGACCTCGTCTACTTCTGGGGCATAAACAAAGAAGGGAATATAATAGACCTTACCCTCCTTGATAGGACAAAAAGAAATGACAAATACTGGGAAAAATTGCCGCTGGTATAAAATTAAAACG
>JBMORS010000102.1:0-1383 GCA_049319925.1 Patescibacteria group bacterium
GCCAAATATTTTCCGCTGGTTCTAGGTGGAAAATGTCTTTAAAATTGGGCCAGCTCAAACCCAAGAGCAATAAAAGTAAACTAATAAAACCGGTTATTAAGCAGTAGTTTGCTAAATAACGGTTGGCAATATTTTTAGTAAAACTTAGTTTAAGGCCGACAGCTCCTAATATTAAGTAGATTAAACCGGCAAACATATCCAGATAGACTAAGTTTCCCAATGAGGGATGTAAAAAAGTTAGTAAACCAACAATTAGTAAGCTTAGGGCTAGGCCTTTGATAAAATATTTAGTCATAGTTAAATTATAATCTTTGCCGTTTATTTACTCAAGCTTTTTGTGCTAAACTTAAGCTAGATTCTTAAAAGAAATTTTATCTTATGAAAAATGAAGTTTGTACTATTGGCAGCGCCACTTGGGATGTTTTTTTTACTACACCGCAGGCGGTTCTAGGACGCTGCAGTAATGATGATTATTTAATGTTTCCTTATGGCGGAAAAATAGATGCTTTAAATGTGAAATACGGTTTTGGTGGCGGAGCGGCTAATGTAGCCGTTGCTTTAAGCCGCTTAGGCATTAAGGCCACTATTTTAACCCGTTTGGGCCGGGATTGGCGCGGTCGGGAAGTGGCTAATAATTTATCGGCTCAGGGAGTTAAATTGTCTTTGCTTCAATATGATAAAACTTTGGTCACGCCTTTATCTTTTATAGCTACCGGCGGCGGGTCGCATGATCACGTGGCTTTTGTGGATCGTGGTTCAGCCAAGGGTTTAAAACTGCCGGCATCTTTGCCTGGATCAATGTCTTGGTTTTATATAACAAGTTTAGCTGATAAAAATTGGTCGGGGGCTTTGTTTAAATTGTTTTTATCCGCGGCTAAGAATGAACAAAAGATTTTTTGGAATCCAGGAGCAGCTCAGATTGCCCAGAGGCAAAAAATGATCCGGCTTTTACCTTTGGTGGAAGTTTTAGATGTTAACAAAGAAGAAGCAGAAATTTTAACCGCTAGTAATAATAAATCCGTGCCGGTTTTGTTAAAAAAATTAAAGTCATTAGGGTCTAAGGCTGTACTTATTACTGATGGAGGTAAGGGCGCTTATTATTTTGATGGGCAATTAATTATTCATCAGCCGTCTTTTAAAATTAAACCACTTAATACTACCGGCGCGGGTGACAGTTTTGGCGCTGGCTGGTTAGCTGGCTATATGTATTCCCAGGGCGATATTAGGCAGGCTATGCTTTGGGGTATGCGTAATGCTACAGCTGTTATAAAAACCATTGGCGCTCAAAATGGATTGTTGGGTTTAAAACAGATAAAAAAATAATTTTATCTTTGTGACAAAACCAAAGATTAAACTATTAGATGAAACAAATATTATAGATTA
>JBMORS010000103.1:0-1364 GCA_049319925.1 Patescibacteria group bacterium
GGTTGAGGAGTCTAACGTAGTCATTATTTAAAAAATATAAAAACTACAAAATATATCCTAGCTTTAAACTTATTTTTATAAGCTTAAAACCGATAAAATAGTTAATCTTGGCTTAACTTTAGTTATCGAGAACGCCACTGTAGTATAGAAGTTTTTCCGTTGTTGTCAAGTCTAAACCTAATTAAAGAACCATTAAGTGGTATATTTTGTCTAATATTAGCCAAAAAACTAGGGTTAGCTTCAATAGAAATAGACTTTACCCACAATTGTTTTTCTAGCCAATTCTTAGCTTTGTCAAAAGGTAATCCGGAAATATATTCCACCCAATCAGCCAAAGGAAACTTATGGTAAGTTTTAATTTTAACCTGAGCTGGTAAATTATAGACACTATCAGAAAATCCGACCCTTAATTGCCCCCAAACTACTTCTGGCTCTTCTGGTAATACCGCCAAATCAGGGGCCAAAGAACGCTCTGAAACTATTTTTAAACTATTTATTAGGTGATTTTTAGATACGGCTATTTTTTTATCACCACTAAAAAATATTTGATAATCTTTGGCCAACCAAACTTTTTCTTCCTCCAAAGAAGTTAGAGCATAACCAGGCACTACCCCCACTTTTTCCAAAACCGACGGCAACTTTAAATCTATTTGCAAAGTAATGGGCAATTCTAACCTTTCAACTTGGGGAACTATATTTATAGTTATGACCGGCAAAAGAATAAAAACTAAACCAATCGCCAGCAAAGCAAAACCCAACCAAAAAAATAACAATAATCTTTTTGACCAACGATTAATTTGTGGTGACAACTCAACACTAGACTGGTTTTTATCCATAAATACTCCTTTTATATTACCATTCCAAAAGACGACCCTCAACACGATTTATTACTCCCCCGCCCACAACCTTTAAACCATTCTTAACTGACTTGTAAAAAACAGCCGATTGACCAGGAGTAATAGCTCTTTGTTTTTTTAAAAATTTAATTCTAAACTTATTAGCCACCTTAAACAATCTAGCTTTAACGACTGGATGCCTGTAACGATGTCTTATCCAATAAATACCCGGGACCTTAATCGGCCCGTTTAATTTAACTTGCTCTAAAATACAATTATCAGCCAACAAATATTTTTGTTCTTGTAAATTGCCAACTATTAAAATATTTTTAGACCACTTACGCCCAATTACATACCACGGGCCACCCGACAAGCCTAACCCGTGACGCTGGCCAACCGTATAAAAAGACAAACCACTATGTTGGCCTAAAACATTGCCTTTAATATCTTTTATCAAACCTGGTTTTTCTTGGAGTCTGGTTTTTAAAAACTCATCTATTTTTACTTCACCAATAAAACAAATACCAA
>JBMORS010000104.1:0-1362 GCA_049319925.1 Patescibacteria group bacterium
CTATTAGTAATTTTAAAAACCGACCGGGTTGCGTGGTAAATATAAACGGCTGGTCCAAATTCCCTAGGCTAGACGGCACCACTACTTTGGTACCTAAGGAGTATTGGCAAAGTCGGCGGGGTATAAACCCGGTTAATTTGTATAACGACTTTGTCAAACTAACAAACTTAACAATTATTACTGCCCGTGATGATAAACCAGCCTCGGCCGTGCCACCTAAAGAACCTAGCCAAGACATAAAAGTTATAACTTTACCTGGCGGCCATAATTTTGACGGGGAATACCGCGCTGAACTGTTAAATACTGTTAAAAATATTTTTCTGTCATCCTGAATCCGCCAGGGGCGGATGAAGGATCTCTATACTCAAGGATAAACTATTACTTGTGTGAGAGATTCTTCGCTAACACTCAGAATGACTTTTCTCTACAATCACTTATGATTAAAAAAATTATTGGTCTTAATTTAATTATTCTACTGTCAGCTATTGGTTATTATTTTTGGCATTTAACAGAACTGGCTAAATGGGCTGGCATATTTTCTAAAACTGGCGGTGGGGTAGTGTCGGTACAAAATTTAAGTTTACTAATGTATCAGCATGAAGATGTTGTAATAGCTGTACCAAATTTTATAATTTGGTTTTTAATAACCAGTTTGGTTGTTAATATAATATTGTTAATCAAATTAAAGTATGACTAAATTTTCGGCTGGCATACACGTTTTAGTTAAACAAGGCAACAAATATTTAATAATTAAAAGAAGTAATAAAGCTCGTTACGACCACGGCTGTTGGGACTTACCAGGCGGCGGTATTGAACTAGGCGAATCACCTAAACAAACCGCCATTCGGGAAACAAAAGAAGAGGTAGGGCTAAAAATAAAAAATTTCCAATTAATTTATTCTTGGGCTTGGTTATCCGAAAATAAGTATTGGTCAATTGAATTGCTAGCTACGGCTGACTATTCACCTGGCCGGCTTAAATTAAGCTTAGAACATAGTGACTTTAAATGGGTCAGCTTTACTGAACTTAAAAAAATACGCCCCCGCAGTATTCATTTATCTAATTTGGTTAAATATTTAAACAATAAATAAATGCTAAAAGCGATTATTTTTGATTTGAACGGCGTTTTTATAATCAGCCCCAAGCTAAGCGATCGGGTAAAGCAGGATTTTGGTTTAGACACTCAAGAATTTTTGCCAGCCTTATTCAGTATTATGGATCAAGTACGCTTGCCTGGCGCCCAGCCGGCTTTTACTTATTGGCAACCTTATTTGCAAAAATGGCATATTAATTTAAACGAACAAGAGTTTTGGGATTACTGGTTTAAGGGTGAAGCGCCAAATCAGTCTATGATCGATTTAG
>JBMORS010000105.1:0-1354 GCA_049319925.1 Patescibacteria group bacterium
TTCGGTTGAATCAAGTTTGAATTATAAAACAATTGATTTAACTAGTGACAGTTTAAATGTTTTACAGGCGGCTGACGTGGTGGTTAGCCGGGCTGGCCTTAGCACCTTGTCTGAACTGGCGGCTTTGGCTAAGCCGGCTATAATTATACCTATGCCGGATACGCATCAAGAGGCCAACGCGGCGCTTGTTAGTAAGGTTGGCGCTGGTTTAGTGTTTAAACAAAATAGCTTGACCATAGGGCAATTGATTGGTACTTTAAGTCAGCTACTTAATGATCCAGTTGAGGCAGCACAGTTAGCTAGTAATTTAAACTGTTTGATAGCAACTAACGGCGCTGTTAAAATAGCCGATGAAGTGGAAAAATTATTAGAAATTAGAAATTAGGATTTGTAATTTTATTTTATGTCTTTTTTGGATAAAGTTAATCGAGTTTATTGCATAGGGTTAAAAGGCGTTGGTATGACCGGCCTGGCTCAGATTTTGCAGGGTTTAGGCAAGGAAGTTTGGGGAAGTGATACCACGGAAAAATTTTTTACAGATGGAATTTTAAACCAAGCCGGTTTAAGGTGTTGGGAGGGTTTTTCGGAACGTCATTTGGAAGAAAAAATAGATTTAGTTATGCGTTCCAGTGCTTATGGGCCGGAGCAAGAAGAGGTAGCGGCCGCTCTTAAAAAAGGTTTACCGACTTATACTTATGCCGATGTTTTGGCTGAAGTTATAAAAACTAAACGCGGCTTGGCCGTAACCGGTAGCCATGGCAAAACCACTACCAGCGCTTTATTAGCTCACATACTTAAGGAAGCTGGTTTAAATCCAATGGCTTTGGTAGGTTCGGCGGTAAAGGGCTGGACTGGTAATGCTTTGGTGGGTAGTGGTGAGTGGTTTGTTTTTGAGGCTGACGAATATCAAAATAAATTTCATCAATTCGGTCCCGAGGCAGCTATTTTAACCAGCATTGACTGGGATCATCCAGATTTTTTCCCCGACGCCTTGTCTTATAGTCAGGCTTTTGTTGATTTTTTAAAAAAGATTCCCGCCACAGGTTGGGTAGTGGCTTGCTACGACGATGATAATGTAAAAAAAGCCGTAGTCGCCGCTGGTTTAAAGCCCGAGCAATTAACCACTTATGGACTTAAGAACGGTTATTTAAAAATGGTTAGGATGTGGTTGGAGGAAGGGCGCTGGTATTTTTCTTTGAACGAAGGACAAGAATATTTGGGAGAATTTTCTTTCGTTTGGTGGGTGGGCACAATGTGGCTAACGCTATTGCCGCTATAGCGGCGGCTAAGCGCCTGGGAGTGGATATAGAAGTTATTCGCCACGCTTTGCTTAGTTTTGAAGGTACTGTTCGTC
>JBMORS010000106.1:0-1352 GCA_049319925.1 Patescibacteria group bacterium
TAGGAGATAATTGTTTTTTTGTCGAAGTTGGTTTTGATTTTTTAGATTTCATTAGTATCCCATTTTTATTTTGATTTTGTTTGTCGTGCCAGCTTAGTCTGTTACTGCTTTTTTGTCAATGATAAAGTACCTTTTTCGAAAAAGGACGGAATAGGGGATTATTTAATTTATAAAATTAAGCCACTACCAGTAGTAGGATTAATTCTACGATTAGCCAGCCAATGGTATAGCCAAGCGACAGCCAGGCAGATTTTTTAAGTCCGTTTAAATATAATGTTATAGGTCGGCCTAAAACCAGTAGACCGCTAATGGAAGCCGAGATAACTAGAAGTAATAAAATAGCAATCGGGCCGATAAGGTTTTTATCGTCACCGAAAAACCTATGCCCGTTTTGCAGTAACCAGCTGATGCCGGCTATGTAGAGCATTAAACCTGTTGCTTGAATAAAGCTTTGCCAGATAACGGGTAGTTTTGTCAGTTTCATATTAGGAGGTAATAATTTTAAAAGCTTGTTTTAAAAACAACAGGTCACGGGTTTGCATATAAGTACCGGAATAATTAGTCGGGCGGTTATTTTCTAGCAGACTTATAGCTTCAGACAGGTTTAGCCAGATTAATAAAAATCCGCGGGCGGTTTCTTCGTCAGTTAAGTGCCTTTCTGTCACAGGGCCGTTTGTTCGAACAATATAGCAGTAGGATTCTTGGCTTAGGCCGTGCTTGGTTCGATATTCAATTATTCGTCCGACAGGTTGGACTATAGTAATATCGTAGCCGGCTTCTTCCTGACATTCCCTAAGCAAAGCCTGTTCTATTGTTTCATCCGATTCCAAGCCGCCGCCAGGTATTTTGTAATAATTTTCTTTGCTCACTTTAACAACAGCTACTTGTTCTTGATCATTAAAAATTACAGCTCGGGCCGCTTGCCGGGGGTTAAGCCGGGCAATTTGTTTAGGGTCAGCGTTATCCAGATTAAGAGTGGCTAAAAGTTCCATTACCCAATAATAGCATTAAAAAGTGGCTATTTACAGCCAAACGATAAAGCGGGGAAAAATGTCTACCTAGACATTTTTCCCCGCAAAGGTAAAGGAACTGAGGTGATACTTGGTGTGGGATTTATTTTTAAATAAATTACTGCTTAGCAGCTGTTAAATTCAAAGTTACAGTGAATATATCATCTATAACGTTATTGGCTAAATTATCAAAAAATTTATCAGAGCCGTAACGAATATCCCATAAGGTACGATCCAACTTAATATCTGCTATCAATTTTAATTGCCCGTCATTGTTTGTTACAACAGCTGGGAAACTTATTGGTTTGGTAATATTTTTTATGGTTAAATCGCCAGTAATTT
>JBMORS010000107.1:0-1347 GCA_049319925.1 Patescibacteria group bacterium
CTAACGAGGAACTTATTATAGTGGATTACAAAAGCACCAGTAAAACCGAAGAGGTCAACCTAGAAGCCGATTGGCAAATAGGTTATAAAAGGCAAATGGAAATATATCAGTGGTTATTCAGACAAAACGATTTTAAAGTTAATCCAACCGGCTATTTTGTTTATTGTAATGGTTTAACAGATCGTTCGGCTTTTAACGCCCGCTTGGATTTTGATATTAAAATATTGCCTTATCAAGGTAATGACGATTGGGTAGAACAGGCAATTATAGATGCCCATGAATGTTTAAATTTACCAGAATTGCCCGGTGCCGCTTTTGATTGCGACTATTGCCGGTACCGGCAAGCTGTTCAGCCACACGAAGCTTAAATTATGTCATCGCGAGCGACCGTAGGGAGCGTGGCGATCTAGATTGCTTCCTCCTTCGCTAAAGCTATGGAGGACAAGTCGCCGTTACACTCCTCGCAATGACATAATGTTATTTGTCACTGCGAGCCTTCCCTTGTCTGACGAGGGAAGGCGTGGCAGTCTCTGGATTACTTGATTAATATTATCAATGACAATAAATTATGATTAATAGCGATATTGTTTTTGTGCCTGGCGCCTGGACAATTGGTAAACATTACGGCCCTTGGCCCACAGTAGATATTTGGCTTAAAGAGGTTGCTACTAAACTAACCAATCAACCAAAAGTTATTATTGCTTATTCTTTAGGCGCCAGTTGGGCCTTAAGCCATATTAAATTTGATAATAACACCAAGTTTATTTTAATAAACCCTTTACTAGACAAAAAACCTTTGCCCAAATTATTTATCAACTGGCTTAAATTTTTAAAACAGGAGAATATTAAAGATTCTATCCTAACAAATCCTACTAACTGGCTACACGGATTTAGTCTGGTTATTGACTTGGCTAAAATAAATTTATGGCCTTATTTATTAAAAATTCCCAAAGAAAATTTGGTTATTATAAAAGGGGACAAAGATAACTTTTTTTGCGACCAAGCGGGTTTTAATAAAGCTTTTAAATATAATCTAAAAACCCAAATTGTCTCAGCCGGGCACAATTGGAACCACAATATCGTCCAAACAGTTGAATCACAACTGACTTTGTTACTTAATTAATCTTTTAGCGTATTACATTTTGACTGAATAAGTTTAAAATAGTAAATTTAACAGATAGATTATTAATTTTATTCCTTATGGAAGAATCATTAAACAACCGCCGGCCAGGTTATTTTACAGCCGCTTTAATAATAAGCTTAGGTTTTATTATTAGCGCCAGCATAGCGGCTTTTACTTTTTACAGCGTAAAGAACCTGGATAATTCTTTAAGCGTTACCGGCTCA
>JBMORS010000108.1:0-1329 GCA_049319925.1 Patescibacteria group bacterium
TGACGATATTAAGATCGACGCGGCTTTGGTAGCCAAAAACGGCCGTATCGGTCGGTATTATTATTCTTCATCTTGCGGTAGCAATTACATAAGACAAACTGTTACTCTAAATGGTATGTTAGCTTCCCGCCTACGCTACGGCTTTGCCTACACAGACGGTACTGGCTACCAGGATCGGCTAATTAATTACGATTCCAATTTATTATATAATCCGCCACCTAGTTTTCCTTTGACCAGTGACCAATACAGTTTAATTGATTGGCAAGAAATAAAACCCAATTAAGCTTTATGCTATACTGAATTTATGCCTTTATTTCAACCGCAAGTCCAACATCTAGGTCTGGATATAAGTGACCGATCACTTAAACTGGTTCAGTTTAAAAAAAATCTTAAAGGCCATTTAAGTTTACGCGCTTACGCCACAAGGCCAATACCAGCTGGCGTTTTTAACGAAGGCGAGATTAAACAGCCGGAAACTTTTCAAAATATCATTCAGGATATGCTGGCTAAACCTCAGACCGGAAAATTCACGACTAACAACGTAGTGGCTTGCTTACCGGAAACTAAGACTTTTTTAATGACTATCAGTTTGCCACCTATGCCAGAGACAGAAATGTCCACGGCTGTTAAATGGGAAGCTGAACATCATATTCCTATTGCTATCGAAGATACTTATTTGGATTGGCAATTAATCAACCCAGCTGCCACCGCTGATAAACAAACCTTACTACTAGGTCTGGCACCTAAAAATATTGTTAACTCTTACGCCGAATCTTTAAACAAAGCCGGTTTGATTCCCTTGGCCTTGGAAATAGAAGCTCTAGCCTTAATCCGCAGCGTAATAGCTAAAGAAGATCTTGATAAAAAACAATCTGCCCTGATAATGGACTTTGGCGCCACCCGTACCAGCCTAATAGTACTAAACGATCAATCAGTTCAATTTACTGTTTCTTTACCTGTATCTGGCCTTAATATTACAGCCACTCTAGCCAAAGAATTAAAAATGACAGAAACCGAAGCGGAAAAAGCTAAAATACTATGTGGTCTGGATCCTAAACGCTGCCAAGGAGCCGTCTATGAAATAATGGAGTCGGCCTTTAAAGATTTAATCAAAAAAATAAAACAAGCTTTGCGTTACCAAAGTGATCATTTTCCTGAACAGCCGGTCGGTCAAATTGTTTTGTGCGGCGGTGGAGCTAATTTTGGCAAACTTGATTCCCTGTTAGCTAAAGAATTAAAGTTACCTATTAGAAAAAGTAATGCTTGGCAATACCTGCACGGTGATCCGCCTTTTAACAAAGAGCAGCTTAATTCGTTGGCCACAGCTAT
>JBMORS010000109.1:0-10379 GCA_049319925.1 Patescibacteria group bacterium
AATGGGTGACAGAATAGTTTCGTCTAAGAATCAGGTGGAAATAAAAACTGGTAATCGTTTACCTTTAAAACATATTCCGGCAGGTGTACAAGTTCATGACATTGAGCTAGTGCCTGGTCAGGGTGGTGTCATGGTTAAATCAGCTGGCGCTTGGGCTCAAGTTATGTCTAGCGAAGCAGGACTGGTTAGATTAAAATTGCCTTCCGGTGAAGTCAGAAATTTACCAGAAGATTCTTTGGCTACTATTGGTCAGGTGGGTAATATAGATCATTCTAATGTCCGTTTAGGTAAGGCTGGTCGCCGTCGTCATATGGGCTTTAAGCCAACAGTACGCGGTAAGGCTATGAACCCGGTAGATCACCCACATGGTGGCGGTGAAGGCCACAATCCAATCGGACTTAAGCATCCAAAAACTCCTTGGGGAAAGCCAGCTTTAGGCGTGCCAACCAGGCGGGCTAATAAGTCTTCTAATAAATTTATTGTGGCTCGTCGCCCCAAGAAGCGCCGCAAGTAATTAATTATCTATGTCTAGAAGTCTTAAAAAAGGACCATTTGTAGACCCTAAATTGCTTATTAAAATAAGCAAGATAAAAGTCGGTGACAAGACCGTTATAAAAACCTGGTCGCGTGATTCAGTTATTACCCCAGAAATGGTTGGCTTTACTATTGGTGTTCACAATGGCCGCATTCATATTCCGGTTTTTATAGTCGAAGATATGGTTGGACATAAATTGGGAGAATTTTCCCCCACCAGGAAGTTCGTCGGTCATGGTGGTAAAATGGCCAAAGAACAAGCGGCCGCCGCCGCTGCAGTAGCTAAGCCAGCTCCTGCCGCCGCCAGCTCAGCTGCTAAGAAATAATTAATATATGGAAGTACAAGCTCAATTAAGATTTGCCAGATTATCGCCGCGTAAAGTAAAGTTGGTAATTGATTTGGTGCGCGGAAAAACTTTAAGCGAGGCTGTTCGTCAGTTAGGTAGTTTAAGTAAAGCGCCAGCTAAACCGGTAATGAAATTATTAAAATCAGCTGCAGCTAATGGTAAAGCTAATTTTAAAGCTGAACCGGCTGAATGGTGGATTAAGACAATTTTAGTTAATCAAGGACCGGTTTTGAAGCGCTGGCAGCCTAAAGCTATGGGCCGGGCCACTCCTTTAAGACGGCCAACCAGCCACATCAAGGTGATTTTAAGCGATGTGGCCCCTAAGTCAGTTAGTAAAAAATAGTTATGGGACAGAAAGTACATCCAAAAGTTTTTCGTTTAGGTATTTTATACACTTGGAAATCCAGGTGGTTTAACGAACGCGAATATCGCGATATTTTAGAAATCGACGTTAGATTGAGGCGTTGGTTAAGAAAAAAATTACGCGGCTCTTCGGTGGCTGGCTTGGAAGTAGAAAGAGGAGCAAATAGCTTGACTGTTAATATTCAGACAGCCAAACCAGGTTTGGTAATTGGTCGGGGTGGGGCCGGCGTGGAAGACTTAAAAAAGGAAATAAAAGATAAATTTTTGAAAACTGGCCAAAATTTACAACTCAACATTCAGGAGGTTACTAATCCTATGGTATCTCCGGAGATCGTGGCCGAAAATATGGCTTTGGATTTAGAGAAACGTATGCCTTTTCGTCGCGTTATGAAGCAAGCCATTGATCAGGTAATGAAAGCCGGTGCTTTGGGGGTAAAAGTAATGGTGGGTGGACGTTTAAATGGCGCGGAAATAGCTCGTAGCGAAAAATTAAGTGTTGGTAAAGTGCCTTTACATACTTTGCGCGCGGAAGTTGATTATGCTCGGACTACAGCTAGTACAACCTATGGAGTTTTGGGTATAAAAGTTTGGATAAATCGCGGCGAAGGTGGCGCTAACTCCATTATGTCAACTCCGCCTAATAGGCCATCTTTTGGTCGGCGTGGACGTTATAATAGTCAATAATTTTTGATTTATGTTGATTCCTAAGAAAGTTAAATATCGTAAGCATCATCGAGGTGACCAAATAAAAGGTAAAGCGACTCGCAAAATTACTTTAAGTTTTGGCAGTTTTGGTTTGAAGTCTTTGGAAGCTAATTGGATAACTTCCCGTCAAATCGAAGCGGCTCGTCGAGCGATTACCGGCAGTCTGCAACGCAAAGGTAAGTTATGGATTAGAATTTTTCCAGATAAATCAGTTACTGTTAAAGGCAATGAAATACGTATGGGTGGTGGTAAGGGCGCGGTAGATCATTATGTGGCTCCGATTAAACCCGGCACAATAATGTTTGAACTTGATGGTGTGACAGACGAAGAAGCGTCGGTGGCTTTTAGATTAGCAGCTTTTAAATTGCCGGTTAAGACAACGATAGTTAAGAAGATATAAAATTATGACTAAGAAAGATTCTAACAATCAAGTTAATTTAGACAAAAGTCAATTGTCGGCTAAACTTAAGGAAGCTGTCACGCAATTAAGGTCTTTGCGTTTAAAAGTTTGGCAGCAAGATTTAAAAGATGTGCGCAGTATTCGGCAAATACGTAAAGAGATAGCCCGTTTTAAAACAGCTTTAGTTCAAGGGGCTAATAAAAAGTAATTTGGTATTATTATGACTTTAACTAAAACCAGTAAAATTAAACGTAGTTTAGAAGGCTTGGTAGTATCGGCTAAAACCGATAAAACCAGAGTGGTTAAGGTGGAAAGAGTTATGGTTCATCCGAAATATGGCAAACGGATTCGTTTAAGCCAACGTTATTTAGCCCATGATGAATCTAACCAGTATAAAGTGGGGGATAAAGTGGCTTTGGAAGCTTGTCGGCCTATGTCCCGATTGAAGCGTTGGCGGATTACAGCTAAATTAAAGTAAATATATATGATACAGCTTAGATCAATGTTGCAAGTTGCCGATAATACTGGAGCCAAAAAGGTTCAGTGTATACGTGTTTTGGGTGGCTATAAAAAACGTTACGCTCGTTTGGGTGATATTATAACTGCGGTTGTAAAATCAGCTGAGCCACATGGCGTAGTTAAAAAAAGCGAAGTGGTTACGGCTGTGGTGGCCCGCACTCGTAAAGAACAGCGACGCAGTGATGGTTCATATATAAGATTTGACGATAATGCCATAGTGATTATTGATAAGAAATCCAAAGAACCTAAGGGCACCCGTATTTTTGGCCCGATTGCCAGAGAGTTAAGAAATAAAGGCTTTCAGAAAATCATATCTTTAGCACCTGAAGTTTTGTAATTTACACTTATGGTTACTAAATTAAAAATAAAGAAGAATGATATAGTCAAGGTTATCTCTGGCCGGGATAAGGGTAAACAAGGCAAGGTAACCCAAGTTTTCCCTAAAGAAGGTTTGGTAGTGGCCGAAGGTTTAAATTTAAGATTTAAACATTTAAAAACCAGTCGGCAGGGCAACCAAGGCAATAAAGTGCAATTTGCCGCCCCTTTAAAGGCTAGTAAACTTATGGTAGTTTGCCCTCATTGCAGTAAAGGCGCCCGGGTGGTTATATCTACAGCCGCTGACGGGAAGAAGGTTAGGCTCTGTCATCGTTGTAAGCAATCATTAGTGACTGTTTAATATATGAACCAACAACATAAAACAATTAAAGAATTATGGCAGGCGGCTTGGCCGATTTTAAAGCAGGAATTTTCTTTGCGTAACATAATGCAGATGCCACGTCTTAATAAGGTGGTACTTAACATTGGTTTAGGTAAGGTTTTGAGTGATGTCAAACAACAAGAGAATGCTTTTAAAACCTTGCAGCGTGTTACTGGACAAAAGCCGGTTTTTACTAAAGCTAAAAAGTCCATTTCTAACTTTAAGATAAGGCAAGGTATGGTAGTTGGCGTAAGTGTAACCTTGCGCGGTCAGAGAATGTATGATTTTTTGGATAGATTTGTCAGTATCACTTTGCCTCGGGTCAGGGATTTTAGAGGTTTGTCCAAAAAATCAATTGACAAACAAGGCAATTTAACGATTGGTTTTAAAGAGCATGTTGTTTTTCCGGAAATCAGGGCGGATGAAATAGAATCATTGCATGGTTTGGAAGTCACTATTGTGACTAGCGGTCAACAACGCGATTTAACCTTACGTTTATTTGAATTGTTGGGTTTTCCCTTTAGTAAGTAAATAACAGTATGTCTACAACCTCCCAAGAAGTAAAATCTCGTCGGTCTTTGACCAAAGCCAAATATTCCACTCGTATAGTCAGGCGTTGTTGGCGCTGTGGCCGTAAGCATGGTTATATGAGAGATTTTAATATGTGCCGTATTTGTTTTAGAGAATTAGCCAATAACGGTGAAATACCCGGTATCAGGAAAGCTAGTTGGTAATTAATATTGATTTAGTTTATGACAGATCCAATCAGTGACATGTTAGCTCGTATCCGTAACGCCGCTTTAGTAAATAAGCGGGAGGTTTTGGTGCCTTATTCTAAGCTCAAGGCCGGGCTGGCTCAAATTTTATTAGAAGAAGGTTATATTGAGCAAGTAACCGAGGAAAGCGCGCCGACAAAATCTTTGCGTTTGACTTTGAAATATCAAAAAGGTCAGCCGGCTATACAAAATTTAAAAAGAATCAGCAAACCAGGCCGTCGTTATTATGTAAAACAAGATTCCTTGCCCAGAGTTTTGTCCGGTTTGGGTATAGCTATTGTTTCTACCTCCAAGGGTTTGATGACTAATAAAAAAGCTAGGGCAGCCAAGTTGGGTGGCGAAGTAATTTGTGAAATTTATTAAAGAATTTTATGTCTAGATTAGGAAAATTACCAATTAATATACCAAATGGCGTGCAAGTGCAAATAAACGGCCGTCTTGTTATAGCTAAGGGACCGAAAGGAGAAGTTAGTCAGCAATTGCCCAAGGGTGTTAAGGTTGAGCAGGCAGATCAGGTTATATCGGTTAGCGTGGCTAATAGTAACGACCGGGCTCTGCGGGCTTTATGGGGTTTATCTCGCCAGTTAGTTCAAAACGCTGTTAAAGGTGTTCACGAAGGTTATAGTAAATCTTTAGAATTGGTGGGTATTGGTTTTAAGGCTCAGATTGAGGGTGAAAATTTGGTTCTAAATTTAGGATTTTCTCATCCAGTTCGCTTTGCTATCCCTAAAGGAATTAACGTTAAGGTGGAAAAAAACACTATTACTTTAGATGGTGCTAGCAAACAGGAGGTTGGTCAAGTGGCGGCAGAGATAAGGGCTTTGCGTAAACCAGAACCTTATAAAGGTAAAGGCATTAAATATAGCGATGAAGTGGTGAGACGCAAGGCTGGTAAGGTAGTTAAGGCCGCTGGAGCCAAATAATAGGAAAATATTTTATGAAAAAAACTAGATCTCAAAATCGTCTTCATAGACACAAACGGGTTAGGAGTCGACTAAGCGGTACAGCGGAGCGCCCTCGTTTGGCGATTTGGCGGAGCTTAAGTCATATCTCGGTACAGGCTATAGATGATATTAAAGGCCATACTTTGGTCGCAGTTACAGACCAGGAGCTGCAGTCTAAAAAAAACTTAAAGCCTATGGACAAGGCAGTGGAAGTAGGTAAAATGACGGCGGAAAAATTGATTAAATTAGGAATTAAAGAAATAGTTTTTGATCGGGCTGGATTTGCTTATCATGGCCGAGTTAAAGCTTTGGCTGAAAGCTTAAGGCAGGCCGGTTTGAAATTTTAAGGTAATATATATTTAGTATGGTTATGCAAAAAACAGACAAAGACAGACGAGGTGGCCCCGGTCGTCGTGGATCATCCAGACGAGACAGGGCAGACGATGATTTTGATCAGCGAATCGTAGAATTATCGCGAGTTACTCGTGTAATGGCTGGCGGTAAACGTATGCGTTTTCGCGCTTTAGTAGTGGTAGGTGATCACAAGGGTAAGGTTGGGGCTGGTTTAGCCAAGGGAGCTGATGTTAGTTTGGCAATTAGCAAGGCGACCACCAAAGCCAAGCGCGAGATTTTAACAGTACCACTGAGGGGCGATACTTTGCCGCATGAGATGACTGTTAAATACAAGAGTGCTAAAGTTTTATTGCGCCCGGCTAAAACCGGTACTGGTATAATAGCTGGTGGTCCGGTACGTATAGTTTTGGAATTAGCTGGTGTGCCTAATGTAGTTTCTAAAATATTAGGATCTAGCAATAAGGTCAATAATGTTCGGGCGGTTTTATCGGCTTTTAAGGGAATGAAGATTGTTAAAAAATAAATTTATGGTTTTAGCTTTAAACAAATTAAAATCACCGGCTAAATCTCGTCGGCCTAAAAAGCGTTTAGGTCGCGGTAATGCTTCAGGTCATGGTACTTATTCAACTCGCGGTCTTAAAGGACAGCGAGCCAGACAAGGTGGACGTAAAGGTTTGGGGCAATTTGGTGTTAAACATTTTGTTACCCGTTTGCCTAAAGTTAGAGGTTTTAAAAGTTTACAAACTGGTTTTGCTATTGTAACTGTGGCTGATTTAGCTGTTTTTACCAGCGGTAATATAGTAAACTACGCCGCTTTAAAGCGCCGTCGTTTAGTACGCGGTCCAGTTCGCCCCTTAAAGTTAATAGGTAAAACTAAATTGGATATTAAATTAACTGTCCAGGTTCAAGCTGTTACTAAGGGGGCTAGGGAGGCAATAATAGCCGCCGGTGGTCAGGTAGAAATAATTGATCTTAAGTAAAAATAAACCTATGTGGCAGAAGATAGAACAAATTTGGAAAACACCCGATTTAAGAAATAACATTTTGTTCGTTCTTTTGGCTTTGGTTATTTTTCGGGTTTTGGCTCATTTACCAATTCCTGGAGTAGATGCTGTAGGTTTAAGAAATTTTTTCGCCTCCAATCAGTTTTTTGGTTTGCTTAATATTTTTTCAGGTGGTGGTTTAGAAAATTTTTCTGTTGTCATGTTGGGTGTGGGTCCTTATATTACAGCCTCTATTATCATCCAGCTTTTAACCATGATTATTCCTAAGTGGCAGGAAATGTCTAAGGAAGGAGAGGCTGGTCAACAAAAATTAAACCAATATACCCGTTGGTTAACTTTGCCATTGGCTGTTTTGCAGGCTTATAGTTTTATAGTTTTGTTACGTAGTCAAAGTGGCGGCGGTATTATACCCAATTTGGCTGGTTGGCAACTTATTACTAGTTTAGTAACAATAACGGCCGGGACTATTTTTTTAGTATGGTTAGGGGAAATAATATCGGAGAAGAAAATTGGTAACGGAATTTCTTTGTTGATTTTTGCCGGTATTGTGGCGGCTGTACCTAAACAAATTCAGCAGACTATCGCCACTTATGATCCCACTCAGCTTTTTAGCATAGCTTTGTTTATAGCCATTGCTTTACTTACAGTAGTAGCTGTGGTGGTGGTTACCGAAGCTCAGCGTAATATTCCAGTAACCTATGCTCGTATGGTTAGAGGCTCCAATACTTTGGGTGGAGCGACTAGTTATTTACCGCTAAGGCTTTTGCAGGCTGGTGTTATTCCTATTATTTTTGCCATTTCTGTGGTTTTAGTGCCACCAATGATTGCTCAGTTTTTTATTAAATCACAATCAGTCGGGTTGGTTAGAGCGGCTGAATTTACTATAAATCTTTTTCAAAATCAAATATTTTACGGAATATTTTATTTTATTTTGGTTTTTGCTTTTACTTATTTTTATACATCGGTGGTTTTTAAACCGGATCAAGTGGCTGAAAATTTACAAAAACAAGGCGGTTTTATACCTGGTATCAGGCCAGGTAAAAGTACGGTTGATTTTCTTTCTCAAACTATGAACCGAGTGGTTTTGCCTGGGGCTTTATTCTTAAGCTTGATAGCCGTACTCCCTTTGGGTATGCAGGTGGTTACCGGTTCTCAGCTTTTAGTAATAGGAGGCACTTCTTTGTTAATCGTGGTTTCAGTGGTTATTGAAACTGTTCGTCAGATAAATTCTCAGTTGGTAATGCGCGATTATGATGAACTATAGTTTAGTCTTGAAAAAGTCTTTTAATCAGGGTAAAATTGAGCCGTTGGATTAAGACAACGGCTTTTGCTTTTATGATAAAAAATCGTCAATTTGTTATTATCGGTCCGCAGGGTAGCGGTAAGGGAACTCAGGCCAAAAGATTGGCTGCCGGGTTTGGTTTGGTTCATATTTCTACTGGTGAAATTTTTCGGCAGGCAGTTAGCAGTGGCTCTGATTTGGGTCAGCAGGTAAAAAAGGTAATAGACCAAGGACAGCTAATGCCTGATGACATTACTAATCATTTGGTCGCAACCAGGTTAAAGGAATCGTCTCAGGGATTTATTTTAGATGGTTATCCTAGAACATTAGCTCAGGCTGAATTTTTGTATAAATTAGAGCCAGGTATTTTAGTTATTAATTTGGATTTGCCTGATGAGGAAGCTGTTGCCAGAATAGCTGGGCGTAGGAATTGTTTGAAATGCGGAGCGGTTTATCATATTGATTATCAACCCCCTAAAAAGGAAGGAATTTGTGATAATTGTGGCGCCAACTTAAGCCAGCGAGACGATGATGTACCAGAGGTTATTAGACAGCGTTTACAGACTTATCATAATCAAACCGAGCCTTTGTTAAATTTTTATAAACAAAAAGGCGTTTTACTAACTATTGATGGCCGGCCGGCTATAGATAAGGTTGGTCAGTCAATAGAAAATAATTTACAACTTAAATAAGATGATTAGTCAGTTAATTAAGACCAGTCAAGAAATAGAAGCCATGCGTCGCGGTGGCCAAATTTTGGCTTGGGTGCTTAACAAAGTGGCTGCTGAGGTAAAACCAGGTATCACTACTGGTTATTTGAATGATTTAGCTGAAAAATTATTAAAAGACAAAGGAGCTAAACCATCTTTTTTGCATTATGGTCAGGAGTCGGGTAATCCTTACCCAGCTACTTTATGTACTTCAGTGGATAAAGCAGTGGTTCACGGCATTCCGAGTTTAAATGAAGTTCTTAAGGAAGGGCAGTTGGTTGGTTTGGATATAGGTTGTTGGTATGAAGGTTTGTGTACAGATATGGCAATAACAGTTCCGGTTGGTCAGGTGTCGCCAGCAGTTGAGGCTTTGATTAAAGTAACCAAGGAATCTCTTTATAGGGGCTTAAAGGTAATAAAAGACGGAGCGACTGTGGGTGATTTTGGTTGGGCCGTGCAATCTTATGTGGAAGACAAAGGATTTAGTGTTGTTAGACAGATGGTCGGTCATGGCGTAGGGCGGGCTGTGCATGAAGATCCTCCTATACCTAATTTTGGCCGACCGGGTCAGGGCTTAAAATTTAAAAGCGGTATGACGATAGCGCTAGAACCAATGGTGAACAGCGGACGATCTGACATTGTAATTTTACCAGATGGTTGGACAGTGGCTACTAAAGATGGCAGCTTATCAGCTCATTTTGAAGTAACTGTGGCGGTAACGGATAAAGGCTGCGAAATATTGACTAAATAATATTTATGAAAATTTTAGCCATAGATTATGGTAGTAAGCGAGTTGGTTTGGCTATCGGCGATACCGAGATAGGTTTGGCATTTCCACGCGGTGTTTTAAAAGATTTATCTGATGATGAAATATTGCAAGTTATTGTTGGGCTGGTAAAAGAAGAAGGTCTTAGTCGGGTAGTAGTGGGGGAGCCGATCAGTTTATCTGGCCAAGTTTCCGAACAAACTAAAGATTGTCAGCGTTTTGCCAATTTGTTGTCAGGTATTTTATCGGTGCCAGTTAGTCTGCAGGATGAAAGATTAACTTCTCGCCAGGCTGATACTGCTATTAATCAAGGTAGCCCCAAGGAACGTGATGAATTAGCAGCAGTTTTTTTATTGCAGTCTTGGTTAGATAAAACGCCTCAGAATTAGTATGAAGATAGTTTTTTTTGCTATTAGTTTTGTTTTAGCTTGGCTATTTACTTGGTTGGTTAAAAAAATAGCCTGGCGTTTTAGTATAGTTGATCAACCAGACGGTTTTAGAAAAGTCCATAATTCGCCTACACCTTTATTGGGAGGGGTAGCTATTTGGTTGACTAGCTCTTTGCTGGTTATTTATTTGGCTTTTTTTACTAATTTACTAATTGGTCGTGATATTTCAGTTAGGCAAATTATTGGTTTATTAATAGCCGGTTCAATTTTAATGTTGAGCGGTTATTTAGATGATAAATATAAAATTAAACCTAGTCAGCAAATTATCAGTCCGATTATAGCGGTAGTGGTTATTATATTGGGAGGTATAAACGTTTCGTCTATTACTAATCCTTTGGGTGGAATAATAAATTTGAATGCCATTTGGCCTTATTTAGGTACGGTAATAACTTTTGGTTGGTTATTGGGGATTATGTATACTACCAAATTGCTAGATGGTTTGGACGGCTTGGCAACTGGAGTCGGTTTAATTGGCAGTTTGATAATTTTTGGTTTAACCCAGGTAACCGCCTTTTATCAGCCGTCAGTC